>AEPR01000371.1 GCA_000195205.2 Oxalobacteraceae bacterium IMCC9480
GCAATGCCCTGCGGTTATTGCACCCGACGATCTGTGGTGCGGAGGATGCAGTTCTCCAGGAAATCCCTTTAATGCTCCCGAAATACAGCACAATCGAACTTTTTTTCGGCTTTTTAATGTCCTCGATAAATTACTCAAGTGCCGTTCTGGCAATGCTCATCATCACCTTGTCGTCGGGCACACACCGCGCCGCTCATGCCATGCCGGCCGACGACACACCCCTCTCAACAAGCAGCACCGATGTCTCCTGGTGGAGCCAGGGCGAAGACAAGCTGCGACATATTGTCGATGACGGTGTCCCGTCCATCGTTCTGTCCGGCTACGCCCGCCATGGCCGCAATACCTATACGGCCGAACGCATCCGCGAACTCAATGAAAAAGCGTGGGGGCTTGGCTACAGCAAGATAGTCCGGACTGCTAGCGACAATGAAGAGTCGCTGTACGGACTGGCCATCTACGACTCTCATTACAAGCCACAGCTGATGGCCGGCTATCTGCATCAATGGATGCAGCCGCTCGGTCATGGCTACGAAGCCGGTGTCGGGCTGACCGGTCTGCTCATCAGCAGAGCCGATTATTTTTCCGGTGTGCCTTTTCCGTGCATCTTGCCCGTCGCATCGGCCGGCACCCGCAAGACCAAGCTGATGGCCGCGTATGTCCCCCGTCTGTCGCGCAGCAAAGGCAATGGCGATGTCTTGCTCATGTTCCTGCGCGCTGAGCTCGATTGAATGCAGTCGGGCCGGCTCCGGTAATCAGAGCTTGCTCAACTCCAGCTCCACCGCTTCGTGCCTGGTCAGCATGGTGGCGGACGGTGTGCCCAGTCGACTCACGACCATCGTGGCGATCCAGGCAAACAGGAAGCCGGGGACGATTTCGTACAGGCCCAGCCAGCCAAACTGCTTCCAGACCAGCACCGTCACCGCACCGACAAGGATGCCGGCCAGCGCACCGTTACGCGTCATGTGCGACCAGAACAGCGACAGGATGATGGCCGGTCCGAAGGCGGCACCAAAACCAGCCCAGGCGTAGCTGACCATGCCAAGCACCTTCGACTCGGGATCGCCGGCGATCACAATGGCCACCAGCGCAATGGCCATGACCATGCCGCGACCCACCCAGACCAGTTCGCTGTGACTGGCGTCCTTGCGGATGAAGGTGTGATAAATGTCTTCGGTCAGCGCGCTTGAACACACCAGCAACTGGCACGACAAGGTGCTCATCACGGCGGCCAGAATCGCTGCCAGCAGCACGCCGCCTATCCAGGGATTGAACAATTGCTTGGTCAGTTCGATGAACACGGTTTCCGAGTTATCGTTGACCAACATGGCACCTTCCGGATGCATCAGGAAATACGGGATGCCGACATAGCCCACTGCTACCGCACCGACCAGGCACAGAATCATCCAGGTCATGCTGATGCGGCGTGCGGCGGGGATGGTCTTGGCGGATTCTGCTGCCATGAAGCGCACCAGAATATGGGGCTGGCCGAAATAACCCAGGCCCCATGCCAGCAGCGACACGATGCCGACGAAGGACGCGCCTTGCAGGATGTCGGACTTGGCAGGCGTCATTAGATCGGCCATCGATTGCGCCGGTGCCAGCCCGGTCGTGACGGCGAAGTAGGCCACCACGGGTGCCACGATGAGTGCGGTGAAAATCAGCGAGGCCTGAATGGTATCGGTCCAGCTGACCGCCAGAAAACCACCGATGAACACGTAGGCAATCGTGCAGGCAGCACCGACCCACAAGGCGGTCTGGTAGGGCAGGCCGAACATGTTCTCGAACAGACGCGCGCCCGCCACCACGCCGGAGGCGCAATAGATCGCGAAGAACACCAGGATCACCACGGTGGTCAGGATGCGCAGCAGGTTTTGCTTGTCTTCAAAGCGGTTCGAAAAATAGTCCGGCAGCGTCAGCGCATTGTTGGCCCGCTCGGTGTACAAGCGCAGCCGGGCCGCGACAAAACGCCAGTTGAGGTAGGCCCCCATGGCCAGACCCACGCCAATCCATGCTTCGCTGACCCCTGACAGATAAATCGCGCCGGGCAAGCCCATCAGCAGCCAGCCGCTCATGTCCGAAGCACCGGCCGACAGCGCCGTGACAAAACTGCCCAGGCTGCGTCCGCCCAGAATGTAGTCGTCCAGATTATTGGTTCGGCGATAACCCAGCACGCCGATGAAGAGCATGGCGAACAGGTAGATGCTGAACATGATCACGGTGGGATCGGTAAAGTTCATGGGGGTCTCCTTGATGGTGGGCAGGCTGTTTTAATTGTGGATGCAGGTCCGGCCGGCACGCAGGATGCGCCGGCGCGGCCGTGGGGCAATGACGTGTTGCGGGGAAGGTTGCGCCGGGCAGGGCCGCTTTCAGTGGCGGTGCAGAGCTTGATCTGTCGCCCGCGAGCGGAACGGCCACTCCGCGATATCGGGGAGGGGTGTTTCGAATAACTTGATCATCTTCAATTAGTGATTGAATGTAAGTAATTATTGCTTAAGTACCATCGTTATCACTGGTGTCGCTATCGGCTTGGTACCCGCAATGAGCAAGATCAAGGCGCAAGCAGGTAGCGTGAACGCAGCCCATCGCCCGGTGTACCTTTTCCGGACTGCAGCCGCGCGCTGTTCACCTCAACCTGGCGAAAACATGGCTCTTTTTATTCCCGGCAAACGTGCCCCGGACGTGGCGCGCACGATGGCCTCTGTCCTGTTGTGCCTGACCCTGTGTGCTTGTGATGCGGGACTTGATCCGCTCGCACTTACCGGAGTCGGGGTAGCACCTGGTGCGATGCAGATCTCGCCGTTTGCGGCTGGCGCACCGGCCGCGGCTCCCGCCGTTGTTGTTGCCGCGGCGACGTCCGCGAGCGCCGCCACTACCACGCCGCCCGGACTATCGCTGGTGGCAGGTTCACCGGGTGGCTCCGGCAATCTCAATGGCACCGGCAGTCTGGCGCGCTTCGCTTATCCGGGCAGCATGGTCGTCGATAGTGCCGGGAATCGCTATATCGCCGATCAGAACAATAACCAGATCCGCAAGGTGCGGCCGGATGGCAGCGTCAGTACGCTGGCCGGTGCCAGCGCGTCGACACCGGGCGCGGTTGATGGCCGCGGTGCGGCAGCGCGCTTCTATTCGCCGGAAAGTATCGCGATCGATCGCGCCGGCATGCTGTACGTGGCCGATTCAGTCAACCATACGATCCGCAAGGTCAGCCCGCAAGGCGTCGTGACGACCCTGGCCGGACGCGCCGGCGAGCCGGGCAGTGCGGATGGACGGGGCAGCGCGGCGCGATTTTTTGACCCGAAGGGAGTCGCGGTGGATGTGGCCGGTAACGTGGTCGTCAGTGACAACGCCAACCACACGATACGCAAGATCAGTCCGGACGGGAATGTGACGACATTGGCCGGCAGTGCACGCAATGCCAGTGCCCTCGATGGTATCGGCAGCGCGGCGCGTTTCGCTTTTCCGCAGGCGCTGGTCACGGATGCCGCCCGCAACGTTTATGTGGTCGATCGTGGCAACGGTTTGCTGCGCAAGATCACGCCGGCAGGCATCGTGACGACGCTTGCCAGCGGGGTCAACGGTGTGAACTTCAAGGACATCACGGGGACGGTGAAAGGCTATGACGACCTGGCCGGCCTGGCCATTGATGCCAACGGCATCCTGTACGGGTCCGACCAGTCTGCCGGAAAGATCCGCCGGATCACGCGACAAGGCGTGGTGACAACGCTGCCATTCGACGCGCAGCCACCGGGGCAGCCGCGGGAAATCATGCCGCTCGGGATTGCCGTCGATCCGTCCGGCACGCTGTCGGTGACCGGGCAATACAGCGTGTATGTCGTCACGAACGGCAGCACCTTCAAGCGACTGGCCGGACTGGCACCGGAACTGGCGCTGGTCAATGGCAATGGTGCGCAGGCGCGCTTCAACCTGCCGTGGGCCGTGACGAGCGACGCCACCGGTAACTGGTATGTCGCCGATGCCGGCAATTACATGATCCGTAAAATCACGCCGGCCGGCGTGGTCAGTCAGCTGGCCGGCAGTGGCAAGTGGGGCAGTGTCGATGGCACCGGTGCCGGGGCCAGTTTCAGTGCGCCCAAGGGGATTGTTGCCGATCCGCTGGGTAACGTCTTTGTCGCCGATACCTATAACTCGACGATCCGCAAAATCACACCCGCCGGCGTGGTCACCACGATTGCCGGCGCGCCGTCATCGACCGGCAGTACCGATGGTCCCGGCAACCTCGCGCGCTTTTCCGGTCCCGAAGCCATCGCCATCGATGCGCAGCGCAACTTGTATGTCGGCGATACCGGCAACCATACGATACGCAAGATATCGACCAGCGGCGTGGTGTCGACACTCGCAGGCAGCCCCGGCAGGTATGGCAGCGAGGACGGCACCGGTGCGGCGGCACGCCTGGCGTCGCCGCGCTCGATGTCGGTCGATCAGGCCGGCAATGTCTATGTGATTTCCTATCGGGCGGTGCGCAAGATCACGCCGGCGGGCGTTGTGACGACCTGGGCCGGCCAGGCACTGGCGTACGGCAATGTCGATGCGGTGGGGGAGGATGCGCGCTTCGGTTACCTGCTGGCCTTGACCGCAGATGCCGCCGGCAATGTCTATGTGTCGGATACTGCTGCCACTACGATCCGCAAGATTGATCCGTGGCGGCGCGTTACCACGGTTGCCGGTTCGACCGGATCGATTGGCATACGGACCGGGGCCTTGCCTGCCAGCTTCGCATTTCCGTCAGCACTGGCGGTGACCGGTCCGGGCACGCTGGCAGTCATTGACGAGAACGCGTTGCTGCGGCTGACACTGCCTAAATAACCGGCACTCAATGCGACGCCGGTGACCATGATGTTCACCGCAATGAGCAAGATCAATGCGCAAGCAGATGCCACGAACGCCGCCCGCCGGGCGGTGTATTTTTTCTGCCTGCAGCCGCGTGCTGTCACCTTCACCTTGGCGGAAACATGTCCCCCCTTAGTCTTGTTCGTCGTGTCCCCCATGCGGCACGGTCGCTCCCGCATGCCCTGTTATGTCTGTTGCTGTCGGCTTGCGGTGCCGGTTTTGATCCGCTCGCACTGCTCGTTGATGAGGCCACGCCGGTGTTCAGGCAGAGCGCTATCGCGGCAACGATGCCGGCGTCTGCGCAGCCCGGACTCTTCTTCGTTGCGGGCTCGACCGGTGGTGCCGGGAATTTAAGCGGCGGCGGCAATCAGGCACGGTTTAACTTTCCGATCGGGATTGCCGTCGATGGTGTCGGTAACCGCTACGTCGCCGACTGGCAGAATCACGTGATCCGCAAGGTCAGTGCGGACGGCAGCGTCAGCACGCTGGCCGGGGCGATGTCGACGCCGGGCGCGGCCGATGGCACGGGCACGGCGGCGCGCTTCAACTATCCGCAAAGCATTGCGATTGATCGCGCCGGCACGCTGTACGTGGCGGATACGAATAACCAGACCATCCGCAAAATCACTCCGCAGGGCGTCGTCACGACCATCGCCGGACGCGTTGGCGTCGATGGCAGCACGGACGGACGCGGTAACGCCGCGCGCTTTTCGTATCCGCAGGGGATCGCGGTCGATGTCGCCGGGACCGTACTGGTCAGTGACACCTACAACCACACCGTGCGCACGATCAGTCCGGGCGGCGTGGTGGGCACGCTGGCCGGCAGCGCGGGTAATTTTGGTGTCCTCGATGGCGTTCGCAGCGCTGCGCGCTTCAGTAATCCGCAGGGCTTGGTGACCGACGCGGCGCGCAACATTTATGTGGCCGATGCCGGCAATGGCGTGCTGCGCAAGGTCACGCCAGCCGGCATCGTGACGACGCTGGCCGGCTCGCTGGCCAATTACGGACTCAAGGATGGGACCGGTGCGGCGGCCGGTTTTGAAGGCCTCTCCAATCTGGCCATTGATGGTGCCGGCATCCTGTACGGTGCGGATCAGTACGCGCGCCGGATACGCCGGATCACGCCACAAGGCGTGGTCACCACTTTGCCGGTCAATGCGCTGTCGGTCAGCCATCCGCAGGTGGCCATGCCGCTTGGTATTGCGGTCGACCCGACCGGCACGTTGTCGGTGACCGGGCAATACGGCGTGCACGTGATCACGGGTGGTACCACGCTCAAGACGCTGGCAGGCAAAGAGCTGGAGCGGGGGATGGTCGATGGCAACGGGGCCAAGGCGCGCTTTGGCAGCCTGCAAGGCGTGACCAGCGACGCCTCCGGCAACTGGTACGTCGTCGATACGCCGCATCACATGATCCGCAAGATCACGCCGGCCGGTGTGGTCAGCCAGCTGGCCGGCAATGGCAAGCCGGGTGGAGTCGACGGCACCGGTAGCGGTGCGAGCTTCAATTATCCGCGCGGGATTGTGGCCGACGCGCTTGGTAACCTGTTCGTCGCCGATACCTTCAATTCGAGGATCCGCAAGATCACGCCAGCCGGGGTGGTCACCACCATCGCCGGCGCGGGCTCGTCGTCGGGCAGTACCGATGGACCCGGCAACATCGCGCGTTTTTTTGAGCCGGAAGCCATCGCCATCGATGCATCCCGCAATCTGTACGTCGCCGATACCGGCAATCACACGGTGCGCAAGATTACGGTGGCTGGTGTGGTTTCGACACTGGCGGGTAGCCCCGGCAAGTACGGCAGCGATGATGGCACCGGCGCGGCGGCACGCTTCCTGAAACCGCCCGCCATTGCGGTCGACCCGTCCGGCAATGTGGTTCTCAGCCAGCCGGCCTACGGCACCATCCGCAAGATCACGCCGGGCGGCGTCGTCACGACGCTGGCGGGCCGGGTGCTGGAGACGGGCGCGCTTGACGGTGCGGGTGACGCGGCGCGTTTCTTTAACCCGCAAGGTCTGGCGGCGGACAACGCCGGCAACGTCTATGTTGCCGATACCGGTAACAATACGATCCGCAGAATAACGCCATCGGGACAAGTGAGCACTGTCGCCGGCGTGCCGGGATTGGTGGGTATCCGCACCGGCGCCTTGCCCGGCAGTCTGGCGCAACCGATGGCGCTGGCGATGTCCGGCGCGAGCACGCTGGCGGTCATCAACGAGAACGCCGTGCTGCGTCTGGTGCTGCCAAAATAGCCGCCAGGCCATCGCCGGGCGGGCTGGTCCGGCCCGCCCTAAAACAGGTCCGCGCGCAGGCGGACCCACTCTGCCGACCCCTGGTGGTGTATCCTTGCGGATCCATGATGGCAACGTCGGCGCGACGCCACTGATCGCCTCCGGCAGCGCCTGAATTTTGTCACGCAACACACATCCTCACCCATGAAAAACTACTACGCCGTGCTCGGCCTGGACAGCGATGCATCGGCTAGCGCCATCAAAAGCGCTTACCGCAAAAAAGCATCCGAATTCCATCCGGATAGAAATACGGCGGTCGATGCACCTGAACAATTTCGCGCCGTGCAGGAAGCCTACGACTTGCTGGCCGATGAAGCAAAACGCCATTCCTACGATGAGAGTCGCCGTCGCAGCCTGCTGGAACGACCGCTGGAAACCGCCGAAGAAATCTGGAGAACCTACATGAACAAGGTACTGCAATGAGCCTGTCCTATTATTTCGAAGACCTGTCGAAGGCCTACAAGGCCGAGCTGGAAGACCTGCAAAGCGATTCCGAAGGCAACGATATCTTGGCCAAGCGCCTCAAGGACAAGCGGTCCCAGTTCAAGCTGCTGATGCCGATGATAGAGACCGCGCCGGAGATGGTCGCCGTGGCCTTCCATGGCGATATCAACTTCGTCAACCTGCAGGCGCTGTACTTGCTGTCGACCACCGATCCGGAAGATTTTCCGGCCTGGAGCGAGCTGGTCGATGCGGTGCAGTTTTCGGTCGATACGCAAAAACTGGCCGATGACGTGCTGCTGGAAACCGGCGGCGAACGCTTCCTGATCACGACGATCTGCCTCGAATACCTGCATGGCAAGGGTGGCAACAGCCATCGCGCCGCAGCCGATGACGAAGAGCATGACGAAGGTGAAAACGGTCGCGACGATGACGACGACGAGCGCGACCTCGATGAAGCCGGCTCCGAATGGATGTCCGAGCAGGGTTTCGACCGGCGCGAATAAGCGACGCCTGCTGCCCAATGCGATAACGCGGACCGCGTGTCCGCTCGACCATTTTTCTGATTAGAACGCCCATGTCCAATGCACTCGTACTGAAAGCCGCCAGCCTGATCCGGGCTGGCGATATCGCCGGCGCCGAATTTGCGCTGGTTTCGCTGGCCGAAGCCGAAGGCGATTTCGCCCTGGTGGCGGTCCTTGAACAAATGCCTCCCAAGGATTTGCTGGCCGTGATCCGCGAATTCGATTCGTCGCACGAGTCGGTCGTCAATCTGGTCGTGACGCCCGAACAGTTCGCCCGCGCGCTGGTGATGGAGCGGCTCTACGGCGACCATACCCACACGCATTTGCGCGGCATGATCAATGCCGTGCTGTTTCGCGAGGGCAGCGATACCGACGAATTTCTTGACGCCATCGGCGACATCGATGGCGGTTGCGAAGCCCTGATCGATTACCTGCGCGACCACGACGAGATGATTGTCCACTTCGCCAATTACGGGACTTTCAACCATCTGCATACCCGCAAGGCGGTCGTCGAAGACGAAGACGCCGAAGGCCTCGCACAGGACGTCCACGCCGAAGAAGACGATGTCATCGACAAATCCGAAGCCAGCGACCGTGACTGGAAAGAAGTGACCTGGCTGCTGCGCAACCACCATCCGGACATGTTCGAGCAGATCCTGCCGCAAATCAAAACCCACCTGAAAAAACGCCTGCAGGCCGAAGCCGAGCTGGAGCGGATGGAACTCGATCCGACTGCCGTGCCGGTGCGCCGTGACGCGCCCGTGGTGAGCAAGCCGGTCGCCGGACCCGACGAAGAATCAGCGTTGTAAGGCCATGACGACACCCAAGCAAGCTGTCGCCTTAGTCGACAAGCGGCCCTTTTTTGAAAAGGCGCTGACCCATGGTCTGGCCAAGGGACTGATCGACGTCAGTCGCTGCAATGTGATCATCGCCGATGGTGCCAAGGGCACCGTACAGGTTGCCACCCACTTCGCGACGCCGCATTTGCAGGTCGAGCTGGAGAATGCCCGCAAACGCATCGTTACGCTGGTCAGCCTGTACCTCGAAGATGCTAGCGGTGGCGATCTTGATGCGGCTGCCCGCTCGCTGCAGGAGAACAGTTTCCTGCTGCATTCGCGCAGCGGCAATGACATGCTCAAGCGTCTCTATGCGATGCCGGAGACCGCCATGAGCGGCGACATTAAGAGCCAGTCGCTGATCGATTTCCAGAACGAGCGCACCTTGCTCAAGCCGACTTCGCTGGCGGCTTATCGCAAGGAACTCAAGCGCCGGCAGGAAGCCGTCGACATCATCGCCGCAGCGCACTGGTTCTGTGATGACCTGCGCGTGCCGCATGCGGCGCTCGATTTTCTGTCAGTCGAATCGATCATCCGCACGGCCATCCTGGCGCGCCATGCCGGTCTCGACAAGGCGCCCAACCACGCCGAGTTCGCCCGACTGGTTGCCGCCATCCGCGACAAGCCGCCGGCCGGTGGCAAGCTCAAGATCGCTAAGTCCCTGCTCGACGACGTGCCCGATCCGCACCACGCGATTGCCGAGACGATCCGGCGCGATATCGAAAAGCTCGATGGCCCGCTGATCCTCAATCCGGCCCGTGCGATCGACGTGGTGCTCAACATCATCGTCGAGCGCTATTTCCTGCGCGACGCTGATCTTGACGATATCGACAGCTTTGCCGGCTTTGTGTCGGAACAATGGCAAGCCGCGATGAAGGGCAAGGATGATCCGTATTCGCGCCTGACCCTGTTCATGTGCCTGGCCACCGGTGCCAAGCCGAAGACCATGGTCACCGATGCCGAAGCGCGCACGATGGTGCGGCAAGTGCGCAAGGCAGGATTCGATAGTGCGGCGGTAGCGGAGTTTGTCAATGCTGCTGCGCCGTTCGAGATTAAGGACAATTTGCTGGCCTTGTGGAATGAAGAATTTTTGCCGGAAGCACGTGAACGGCTGGTCGATGAAACCGACATCAGCCTGCAGCGGGCGATGATGTTTTTGACCGAAAACCTGAACGTCAAGGCCAAGCCGAAATCGCCAAAGTAACTTTTTCTTACGGCTGGAATCCTGACGGGCGATAATAGCGCCATCCGGATTTATCTCAACCGATCATGAAACCAGTAGTTGCGAGTCAGCGCATACCGTGACTTGTTCCTGCTCCTATTTTTGGAACTACGTACTTTGACTACGACAAGAAGCAAACGCTGGAACGGCAAGCTCGATACTCTCTCGACTGAATTCCTCAACGATGTGATGGCCCAGATGGCCGCTTACGGAGATCGGGTGCAATTTGCCCTGACCACACCCGGACAGCGACCGAACTATCAGGTCCTCAACAGCTCCGACAAGAAAATGGCGTTTGACAGCAATCATCACTTGCTGCACCCGAAGGCCGACGAGTTCGAGGGCGTCAATGCCACCCCGGCGTTCTCGCTCGACAAGATCAAGGAAGCCAAGGCCAACGTCGGCAAGACCAGCAACGTCAAGCGCAGCGTGCGCAATACGGCAGCTACCATCAAGGCGACCGACATGGTCGATGCGGCCAAGTACGCCTACTACAAGGAAAATCGCCAGTCGCTGCCAGCGGCCATCGGTGATTATTCCGATGAAATCACCACGCTGATGCGCAATGGCATGTCGGCCGACGATGCCTTCGGCGAAGTGGTCAAGCGCCACTTCTGACCTGTCTGGCCTGCGCATTCGCACGCTGCGTGTGGAACGCGCAGGCCTGTTTCAAAGCATGCCGAGCTGCCGCCAGACCGGCAGCTTGTCTTCCATCGCAGTGCGCGCATGCAGTGCAATTTCGTGTTGATTTTCTTCGTCCGATTCCAGTATTACGCCATCTTTGCGCAGACGCCGTCCGCGTCGCGCCAGGCTAGCCTGCGCTTGCGCAATCACCGTGCTGACAAGTTCTTCCGGTCGCTGTCGCACTACATCGACCACCAGCAGGTCGACCGGATTGACAACCACGCCACTGCCCGTCAACGGTGAGGCCAGAGTCCGGTAGTGGTCGTTATGGTGGCCTTCTTCGGCCAGGACAGCGTTGAGCCGGTGCGCGGCGTCGGGATTGACGGTGCGGGGCAGATACAAGCTTGTTTGAGAGGACCCTGTCAGCATCAGGATGACACCGAAAGCGGCCGGGAATGGCTGGTTTTTCATGGCATCGGGACCGAGCAGATGTGTCAGAGTACAAGGCCCCCCGGCGAGTTTTTCCATGATCGGGCCGAATCCGGCTTCGTCGATGCAGACCTCCATGAGGCCTACAGGAAGTTGGCTTAGCTTGACGTGCTGATGCGGTTTCAGTAACGCCACCGACAAGGTCTGCAGCCATTCTCCCTGGCGGATCGGGCTCATTTTCCGGGCGCCGCGGACAAACACATCGCGCCGGAATTTGCGGTTCAGGAAAAAATCCTTCGCGGTCTCGCGCAAGCCGGAATCCGCGATCTTGCCGAGTACTCCCTGCTTCTCATCATTGAGGTAGAGCCCCGGCAGCATTTCGCACAAGTCCGACGAGCCAATGAAGTCCAGCTTGGCGGCAGCCAGATCGCGCGCCACGTCGATGTGATAAAGCGGTTCCGAATACTGGTGCAGGTATTCATGCGCGAGGTAGGCAGCATTTCCCTCATTCAATGCGCCGAGAAACTTTTTCAGGGTGGGCGTTTCGCTAAAGCCGCCGCCATTTTCCAGATCGAACTGTTTCATGAAGCGGCTTGCACTGCGCAAGCGCGACGCGCTGTCACCGCGCTCGCCATCGGCATATTCCCTCAGTAGCCGCATCAGGGGCTTTTCGGCATTCCATCCTGGTAGCGCGTTGTAGCTGATGTAGACGATGCCGCCGGGTTTCAGGTGGCGCTTCAGAAGCGTGATGATGTGTTGCTGGTTTTCCCGGCTGATCCACGTGTAGACACCATGCAGGGTAATGAAATCGCACTGCGGCAAGACCGGCGCGCGGCCATCGACCAGGTCGCCAAAGCTGTGTTCCAGATAGTGCAGATTGTCCAGGTGTGCCGCCCCGGCGATCCGGCGCGCCGTGCCGATGTGGGAGGGCATGAAGTCAATGCCGTAGAAGGTTCCCATCGGATTGCCGGCGGCCAGGATAGCGAGCGTGTTGCCCATGCCGCAACCCAGTTCGAGATAGGTGTAGGGCCGGTCGGTACGGACCGGCTCGACTTCGTTGAGGACGCAAGCGATATTGAGATAGTCAGGTCCTTGTTCCTGATAAAAACCCACCGGGTAGTCGAGATCCGCTACATAGCCTTGTGACCATTGCATGGTGATATCCAGTCATCGTGAAGTTCGGATTGAGGAAGCCTCGCGGCGTGGCCGGCTTGCCGCCGGCCATACTGTGTATGACGTGCGCTCTCACTTAGTTCATTGTCTGGCGGAAATTATTCCGGCTGCCACCAGCGCGGCAGCAAGGCCCGGATTTGCGGACGGGGGTAGCGGTCGTCGATCAGCACCACGATGCCGCGGTCCGACGGCGTGCGAATGACGCGGCCGGCCGCTTGTACGACTTTCTGCAGGCCGGGGAACAGATAGGTGTAGTCGTAGCCGCTGCCGAAGCGCTGCTGCATGCGCTGCATGATTTGCTCGTTGACCGGATTCATTTGCGGCAAGCCCAGCGTCGCAATGAAGGCACCGATCAGGCGGTCGCCCGGCAAGTCGATGCCTTCGCCGAACGAGCCGCCGAGTACCGCAAAACCGATGCCGCGTCCGCCAGGGGCGAAGCGCGCCAGGAAGTCTTCGCGGCCGGCGTCATCCATGCGCCGCGCTTGCTGCCAGATTGGCAACTCCGGATGCAGCGCGACCAGCCGGGCGGTGACCGCCTGCAGGTAATCAAAGCTACTGAAAAAAGTCAGGTAGTTGCCGGGCCGCTCCTGATACTGGCGCACCATCAGCGCGATGATCGGATCGACCGAGTCGGCGCGCTGACGAAAGCGTGTCGAAATCGTGCTGACCAGACGCACCGTCAATTGCGCCGCCGTGAATGGCGAGGCCACATCGATCCACGCCGTCGTCGCCGGCAAGCCCAGCGTATCGCTATAAAAATGCCAGGGACTGAGCGTGGCCGAGAACAGCGTGGTCGAGCGCGTTGCGGCAAAGCGGGGCGCGAGGAACGGTGCCGGAATCACATTGCGCAGGCACAGCACCGCATCGCGGCCGTCTTGCCGGCTGATGTCGCACAGCGAGTGGTCACCGAAGGCCTCGGCCATCCGTGCAAAGTGGATCGCATCAAAATAAAAGCGCTGCAAGTCGACCTCGATGCGGGTCGGATACTCGCTGAAAAATTCACCGATGTTCGTGATGCAGAGCTGCAGTGCATTGACGAATTTATCCGGCAGGGCGGGCAGGACCTGGTACGGCTCTGCGTATTCCTTGAGCAGCGCAGTCCAGCAACGACTGAGCTTGTCGATGCTTTTGCGTACGCTGGCCGGTGCTAGCAGGCGCACTCGCTGAAAAATACCGTGATCAAGTTCGGCGCTGTACATCTTGCGGCCGCGTTCGATCAGGTTGTGGGCTTCATCGACCAGCACCGCGATGCGCCACTGGTTCGCCAGCGTCATGCTGTAGAGCATGGCGCTGCTGTCGAAATAATAGTTGTAGTCGCCGATGACCAGATCGCTCCAGCGCACCAGGTCTTGCGCCAGATAATACGGACACACCGCGTGCTCCAGCGCCACCGTGCGCAGCGCGACACTGCCGCTGGCCCCGTCGCGCACGGCGGCGGCGCGCGCTTGCGGCAGGCGGTCATAGAAGCCCTTGGCGAGCGGGCAGGAATCGCCGTGGCAGGCTTTGTCGGGATGCTCGCAAGCCTTGTCGCGCGCCACCAGTTCAAGCACGCGCAAGGGCAGCGTCGGCGTGGTCTTTTTCAGCAGTGCGACAGCACCCAGCGCGAGGCTGCGACCGGAGGTTTTCGCGGTCAGGAAAAATAGCTTGTCGAGCTGCTGCGCCGGAGCCGCCTTGAGCAGCGGGAACAGCGTGCCGATGGTTTTACCGATGCCGGTCGGCGCTTGTGCCAGCACGCAGCGAGCGCTGGTCACGCCCTGATACACCGCTTGCGCCAGCTCGCGCTGGCCGGTCCGGAAGGCCGGATGCGGAAATACCAGCGCGCTCCATGCCGCGTCGCGGGCCTGCCGATGCGCCAGTTCCTGTTCGGCCCATGCCAGAAAACGCGCGCATTGCTGCACAAAAAACTGCTCCAGCGCGGCTGCCGTCATGACCTCGGTGAACACGGTTTCCTGCTGGCTGGCGATGTCGAAATAGACCAGCGCCAGCGTCAGTTCGGTCCAGCCGCGTTCGCGGCACATCAGCCAGCCGTAGATACGCGCTTGCGCCCAATGCAGCGCGCGGTGGTTCTCCGGCATGCGGCCCAGGTCGCCGCGGAAAGTCTTGATTTCTTCCAGCCGATGCAGCGTCGGGTCATAGCCATCGGCGCGACCGCGCACGCGCAGCAGACCATGCTCGCCGTTCAGGCTGATCTCGGATTCGTAATTGGCAGATCGTCGCGCCGCCACCAGCGCATGGCCGGCGATGCCTTCCTGCGCCGTCGGTGAGGGCGTGAAGCGCAGGTCGAGGTCACCCTGTTTGGCCGTGAATTCGCACAAGGCGCGCACCGCCACCACATAGCGCGGGTGTCAGCGGTGCTCATGCTTACTGGTTCGGTTTGCGGAAGTCGTTGTCTATCCATGTACTGGCGGTGGCTCGCGTGAGCTTGAAGTTCGGTGCCACGCGCACTTGCGCGAGTTGTTCGCCGTAGCCATCGCGGGCGGTCAGCAGCGCGTACGGATCGTCTTCGTCGGGAACGATATCGAGTATGACCTCGAACTCGGCGGTATCAGTGCTGACCATCACGCTCTTGTGCAATTGCGCGTGCAGTTGCTGCTCGTGCCGGCGCAAGACTTCGGAAGCGGTCTTGACCAGCGTGTTGAAGGCGTTCGTATCGAGCGGTTTCGGGTCTTTCTTGTTGCGGCCCATCGTCCACGGACCGATCAGCGCCGGCTCGGCTTCGCCGTCCTTGATCATCGCGACGGCCCAGCCTTCATCGTCATCGTTCTTGATCACGCGCGCGGTCCAGCCGACGCTGCGCCACAAGCGGGGTTCATTGATATCGGCATCGGGATCGATGTCGGGGAGGTCTTGCTGGTCGGGAGTGTCGGACATTGCCATCGGAGGAGTAGGTGAAATCGCGTTCTGGATCAGGGGTGGGATTTTACCTTGTGGCGGGCAAGCGAGTCATGGTGCTCATCATCAAGACAGAAAATGATGTCGCTCGCAATGGAACCATATTTTTGATGAGGCTACTTATAGCGTGAAATAAATGAACAAAATCCCGGGGGTAATGATTTTATATCCGGGATTTCAATCCAAAATATAAATCAGGAATGGAAGTGCGATGATAAACGCTATTGAGCATGTGAAGAATGTATTAGGAATTGACATAAACAGGCCACCGCGGTCAAATAACAAAAAGAATTTACTTGATGGCTTTCATCATAATCATGATAGCGATTTGGTAAATTGTCATCCGCACCAGTATTTAGAGGCCATTTATGATGCCGTGGTGGGTGTCGATGAGAGCAAGGGCCAACATTTTGCTCCTGCAAATAATGCATCAGGAAAATTCCGCATCCCGGAACTGAAGAAGTTAATTCAGATTGCTACTGAGATGAAAGTAAGTGCAGGCGTCACGAAAGGTCAGGAAATCGTCCTGGAAAAAATCATCGAATCCTGTACGGCCTATAAGGACTTTCTGAGCGGGAAAACAAATATTCTGAAAAAGAATATGGCCGACATGGGCGTACGTCATACGCTGATGCGTGGCAATCGCCAGCAACTCTATGAGATGGTCAATTCAATGACCGACAACGAAATGCATTTGTTCAAATCAAGCTCGAAAATGGTGATTCCAGCGCTGGATAATCCTGGTGAGATGCATTCGGTTATGGACAAGTCGTATAAAAAAATAGTCGTCGGCGCAGGTGGGTTCGGAAAAGTCCGTATCGCCCGCAATATCGATACTAAAAAATATGTCGCTGTTAAAAAAACCTATCCGGAGCTAGTGGCGACGCTGCGCAATGGCATGGTCAGCAAACCTGCCGAAGAATCCTGTTATTACAGTTTGAGTGATCAAAAAAAAGCAGCGCTCAATGGCATCAGTCAGTCTGTCGTCCTTCCCGCGGATGAGTGTTCTTTTGAAAGCAAAAAGTCACGCAATTTGACAGCAATCGTTGAAAAAATAACGAAATTGTCCAGTTTGTCGTCAGACGAATTTATTTCAGAAATCGAGCGATCGAAGGAAATGCAACAGGCATTTTCGAAAATGGATTACGGAAGTATGGAAAAATTCATTGGGAAAATAAAATCTGGAGATTTCAAGCTTAATTATGTACCTGCAAAAACAAATTACGGATTTCAAGAGCTTGGTATCACGACAATTGATGATCTGGTAAAAAAATTCAATATGCTTCGTTCCTTTTTTGAATCGAAGAAAAACACTGATCTGAGTGAGCAAGCACAAGATTTGCTAATGAAGTTGTCGCAACGTGAAGCGGGGGAGAAAAACGATTCGGTGCAAGGTGATGACGGTCGACATCAATTAAACGGTGTTTATATGTTTCGCCAAGCCAATTTCAAATTAAAAGATGCGGTCTACAATCAGCGCTTTATTAACACCCTTGGCAAGAAAGTACTGACAGCGCTTGCTGATCTCAATGAGGCAGGCTTGTCACATCAGGATATCAAGCCTGAAAATATTGTTCTCGTAAAAAATGAAAAAGGACACATCGCCGTCAAATTGATTGATATTGATTCGATACGTGATAATCCAAAACGCAAGGTTCGGCCGCATATGGGGACACTCATATTTGTTCCACCCGAAGGGGTAATGAATAAAAAATCCGGAGAGGTGTCTTATTCGGGGGAAAAAGGCGATGCCTACGCGATGGGAATGACCTTACGAAAAATCATCGGATTCAGTCAAACGGAAATCGGCCATCTCAGCCGCTTGCAAAAAGAAAAAATAGCCTTGCAACTGGAAAAACCTCACATCCCGGCAAGTCATTATTCCGTGATGGAAAAAAAGCTGGATGCAGAAATTGCGTCGTTTGATACGGTGGGAGATTTTCGGGTGCAGACGCAGTCACACGTTAAGGCGATCAATGCGACGGTGCCTGAAGCACTGTCATTGAAAGATATCGCTGACCTGATGTTGAAAGACCAGCCGGAAAAGCGGGTTTCTGCCAAAGGTATTCTTGATGGATACGATTTTTTTAACAAGCCGGAAAGCATGCTTGACGACGACGAGTTTTCGGCACACGCGCAAAAAATCAGCGAGTTTGGCGTACTGGCAGACAAGGATCAAATAAAAGCCGCCAACCGCTCGGATCGCTCGTCACCCGCCGGGCTGGCGCAATTGCGACGGGCCGCGACCGCCAGCATGATGGCGCAGCGGGGCCAGGTTGTTACCGGTGCGGAGCGCACGGGCTTGTCGGCGCAGGAGTCTGCCGTGGTGCGCAAGAAAGAACTCGTTATCCAGGCGCGGGCGAAGGTGGCGCAAGTGAGCCGGTCCGTGGCGACCGGGCTGGGTTTGCGCCGGGCAGCGAGCGACTGAGGCCGATATTGCTTGTCGCGCGCTGTTTATCCCTCCAGCCGCGCATCCATCGTAATCGTCGCCGTCAATAATTTCGAGACAGGACAACCCGCCTTGGCCTTGGCGGCGATCTCCGCAAATTTTGCAGCATCTGCACCCGGCATCTTCACAACCACCGTCAGGTGACTCGCGGTGATCTCAAAACCGTCGCCTTTCTTTTCGAGCGTGACGGCAGCCTTGGTATCGATACGCTCGGCCACCATCCCGGCGTCGCCCAGCATCAGCGACAGCGCCATTGAAAAGCAGCCTGCATGGGCGGCACCGATCAGCTCTTCGGGGTTGGTTCCCTTGCCGCCTTCGAAGCGCGCATTAAATCCGTACGGGGCTTCCTTGAGCACGCCGCTTTCGGTTGAAATCGTGCCGCCACCGTCCTTGATACCGCCTTGCCAGACTGCCGATGCATTCTTGATCATGGTGTTTCCTTTCAAAATGGGGAGCGGTCACTGTGCGCGGCGGCACTGGCAAGGTCTGTGCGCGGCCGCACAAAGCCGACCCGTTAGCCGAGGTCCAGGCGCAGCGACATGATGTGTTCCTCCGGTATCGGGCTGGCGATGAAGCCGAGTTTTTGCGTCAGCGTCAGCAAGCCCTTGTTGTCGGACATGGTCTCGCCAATGATGAAATGGGTGCCGCGGCTGCGGCAGTAATCGATCAGGCGCTGCATTAGCAGGCGACCGAGGCCGCGACCTTTCATGTCGGAGCGCACGATGATGGCGAATTCGGCTTCATGGTTGTCGGCATCGGCCACCGCGCGGGCCACGCCTAGCGTCTCGCGCTGGCCATCGGCACCGACGCGCGTGGCGATGAAGGCCATCTCGCGGTCATAGTCGATCTGCGTCAGGCGTGCCACCTGCGGTTCCTGCAACTGGCGGATGCTCGAGAAGGCCCGATAGCGCACATCGCCGGCACTGAGCTGGTTGAAAAAAATCACATGGGCTTCGCCATCCTCGGGCTTGATCGGACGGATGGTCAGCGCTTCGCCATGCCAGTCGGTCACCTGTTCGAGCGATTGCGGATAGGGCCGGATGGCCAAACGCGAGGTACTGCGCGGCTTGGCCACGCGCATGCGGGCGTCGAGGGCGATCACGCCGTGACCGTCGGCCAGCAGCGGATTGATGTCGAGCTCGACCAGTTCCGGCAAGTCTTCGACCAGGCTCGAGATCTGGATCAGCGTGCGGTTGATGGCTTCGAGGTCAGCCGCCGGACGGTTGCGGTAACCGGCCAGCAGCCGGGCCACGCGGGTGCGCGCAATCATGTCGCCGGCCAGCACCGAGTTCAGCGGCGGCAGGCCGACCGCATGGTCATCGAGCACTTCGACGGCGATGCCGCCCTGGCCGAACAGGATGACCGGACCGAAGACCGGATCGGTGCTCACGCCCACAATCAGTTCATGCGCCTGTGGCCGGCGTGCCATCGCCTGCACTGCAAAGCCTTGCAGTTCGGCGTCCGGTTGCAGTTCGCACAGGCGCTTGTGCATCGCACGGGCCGCGTGGCGCACCGCATCGGCGTCCTCAAGGTCGAGCGCGACACCGCCGACATCGGACTTGTGCCAGATCTGCGGCGACAGGATCTTGATGGCGACCGGAAAGCCGATCCGTTGCGCCTGCAGGACGGCTTCATCGACAGTTGCAGCGGTGCTGGTTTCGACCACCGGGATTCCATACGCGGCCAGGATGATTTTGGTCTCCGGCTCCGAAAGCAGCGTGCGCCCATCGGCCAGCGCCGCGCGCACCAGTGCCTGCGCGCGCAAGCGTCCGGTGGTGCCATGGTCGAGCAAGGCCGGCGGCACCTGCATCAGCAATTGCTGGTTATGGCGGAAATCGATGATCTGCATGAAGCCGCGCACGGCTTCTTCGGGAGTGTCGTAAGTTGCGATGCCGGCGGCCGAACAGAGCTGGCGCGCGACCGACACGGCCGCACCACCCAGCCAGCAGGTCAGCACATTGCGCGAGGATTGCTTCATGAGCGGCACCAGCGCACGGGCGATGTCGGTGCTGGACACGAGAGCGCCCGGGGCATGGATGAACAGGATTGCATCCGAGTTGGCATCATTGAGCAGGACCGCCAGCGCGTCGCGGTAGCGTTCGACCGGCGCATCGCCGCCGAGGTCGACCGGATTGGTCTGCGACCACGATGACGGCAACACCTGCGCCAGTGCGGTGACGGACTTCGGTGTCAGCGTGGCCAGCCTGCCGTTCAGGCCGAGCAAGGCGTCGTTGGCCATGATGCCGGGACCGCCGCCGTTGGTCAGGATGGTCAGGCGCTCGCCATGCATCGGCTTGGCCCGCGCGAGGGTTTCGACGGCACCGAAGAGCGCTTCGGTCGAATTCACCCGCAGCATGCCGGCGCGGCGGATGGCGGCATCGTAAATGCTGTCCGGACTGGCAAGCACGCCGGTGTGGGACGCGCCGGCGCGCTGACCTTCGCCGGAGCGGCCGGCCCGGATCACGAGTATCGGTTTGCCGCGGGCCGCGCTGCGGGCCGCCGACATGAACTTGCGCGCCAGCCGGATGTCTTCGAGAAATAGCAGGATCGCGTGCGTGGCCGGATCGCCAGCCAGAAAATCGAGCAGGTCGCCAAAATCGATATCGGCCCCCCCGCCCAGTGAAATGAACTTCGAAAAGCCAAGCCCGCGCGTGGTGGCCCAGTCCAGTACGCCATTCATCAGTCCGCCGGATTGCGACACGAAAGCCAGCTTGCCGGGCAGGGCAGGGCCGGACGAAAAACTGGCATTGAGCCCGATGGCAGGCACCAGCAAACCGGCGCTGATATCCCCGAGTATGCGCAGCAGATGCGGCTTGGCCGCCAGCAGCATCGCCTCGCGCTGGGCGGTGGTCACGGCGCTCATCACGATGACTGCCTTGCAGCCGCGCTCGCCGAGCGCCGCGATCAGTTCGGGCACCGACGCCGGCGGCGTGCAGATGATGGCCAGGTCGGGTACGACGGGCAGGCTGGCGACGTCGTTCCAGACGATCAGGCCGGCCAGCACCTCGTGTTTCGGATTGACCGGCATGATGCGACCGGCAAATCCACCGGCCACCAGATTGTGCAGGACCGCGTTACCAATGCTGCCGGGCCGGTTGGTGGCACCGATCAGGGCCACCGAGGCTGGATTGAACAGGGCTTGCAGGTGTCGGATACTCATCGGTCGCTTTCAGCGCGGAAAATCAATTGTCGGATGATTGCATGGATGTCCGCGCCAAATCTTATTACACTGCGCAGTCTCGCCGGAACCTTCGGCACCTCTTGTCGCATTACCTCATCCGGAATCACCTCATGCTCATCATCACCATCAAACAAGGCAAGGAAAAAAGCCTGCTCGAAGAACGCCAGCCGTGGATTTACGCGTCGGCGGTCGAACGGGTCGACGGCCGTCCGCAAGAAAAAATGACCGCCGGCATCACGGCGCTGGTGCATACCTCGTCAGGCCAGTTCATCGCCCGCGCGGCCTACAATTCCAAGTCGCAAATCCGGGCGCGGATCTGGAGCTACGACGCCGACGAACCGGTCGACCACGCGTTGATCAAGCGCCGCGTCAAGGCCGCCGTGGCCAAGCGCAGTGGCGCTACCACCAAGCCAGTCGTGCTGGTCAGTGGTGACGAGGATGGCTTGTCGGGTTTGCTGGTTGAATGGTACGGCGGTACCAAAGGCTATCTGGTGTGCGAATTCCAGGCCGCCGGCGTCGAAGCCTGGAAGGTGCCGATTGTCCAAAGCCTGATGGCTGAAACCGGCTGCAAAAATGTCTACGAGCGGGCCGACGCGCTGCTGCGCAAGGGCGAGGGCTTGCCGGTCTTGTCGGGCGTGCTGGCCGGCGACGAACCGCCGGAGTCTATCGAACTCACCGAAAAAGGCGTGAAGTTTTCGATTGATATCAGGACAGGCCGTAAAGACAAATTTCGTTAATGCTTGCTGGCCGCGTCGATATCGGCGAGTGATTCGCTGCCGCGCTGCGTGATCGCAAAGGTGCCGTCATCGGCGCGGGTGATGTGACCCTTCTTGCCGAGGAACAGCGCGACATCGGCCGACAGATGGGCCAGGGCGTCGGTCGACACCGCGCGCAAGCCTTCGATGCATTGTTTTAGGAACAGGGTCTGCTGGCCTTTTTCGGTCAGCGTCAATTGGCCGTCGCGGGCGTGGCTGATGAATTTCAGGCCATTGAGTTTTTTTGAATTGCGGGCAACGCAGGCGCTCTGGCGTTCACCGCGGGCAGCGTTGCCGATCTGGGTCAGCGCATCGTATTCGTCGGTAGTCAAGCGGTCGTCCATGGTGTTCCCTGTCAAATATTGTCGTGTGCGCGCATGGTACGCGCCGCGTCGTCCTGCAGCAAGGTCGCGCTGCTCCATTCGAACCAGCCGCCGTCGACCACGCTGATGCGGGTCCGGCAGGCGCCGGCGGATAAAGAAAGAGGTGGGCATTCACGTACCGCGCACTGGCGTAGAAAGCGATCAGTTTGCGTATGTCTGCCAGCGAACAGACTGGCCCGGACGGGCGGATTAGCTTAAGGTTTTTGATCGGGAGAGATGATGACTAGGATGCACATTTGCCTGACTGCCGTCGTGCTGGCGGCAACTTTGGGCGGCAATGCCAACGCTGCCGAACCATCTGCCACCAGCGCAGAGGAGCGCTACCAATCCGACCGCGTCATCTGCCTGACCGGGCAGTCCAACCAGAGCGAAGCGACCTGCCTCAAGGAAGCCGGCGCTGCACGGGACGAAGCAATTCGTCATCAGCTTGGCGATGGCAACGCCCCCTACGACGCCAACGCCATGCGCCGCTGTGCCACGCTGCCGCCGGCTGACAAGCGCGATTGCGAGAGCCGGATACGCGGCGAAGGCAGCGTCAGTGGTAGTGTGCGGGACGGCGGCCTGATCCGCGAAACCACCACCATCGTGCCGGCGGATCCAGCCAAATAACTTCAAGGAATCACCAATGCGCAAAACCTCCGACCCGTCCAGGCCACGGCATTTTTCGATGCTGCGCGAATTCCATCTGGCCGATTTTTTTACGCTGGGCAACGCCGCTTGCGGAGTCGGTGCGGTTTTCCTGTCGATGCTTTACATGGCCAGTGGTTCGATAGTCCAGTTCATGTGGGCCGCGGCAATGGCACCGGCCGCCTTCCTGTTCGATGTCCTTGATGGCCGCATTGCGCGCTGGCGCCAGCAGCATTCGGCGCTGGGGCGCGAGCTCGATTCGCTGGCTGACATCATTTCGTTCGGGCTGGCACCGGCCGCGCTGGCGTTTGCCGCCGGCCTGCGCGGTGGACTCGACGTGATCGCGCTGGTGTACTTCGTCTGTTGCGGCGTGAGCCGGCTTGCGCGCTACAACGTCACTGCCGAAGACCTGTCCGACGGTGCCGACAAGGTCGCGTACTTCGAAGGCACGCCCATTCCGACCAGCGTGTTGATCACGGCCGTGCTGGCCTGGATGGGATGGAGCGGGCAGACCGGCAGCAATATGCTGGGCGGCGTCTGGAATGCCGGCGACTGGGCACTGCATCCGCTGGCGCTGTTGTTCGTGCTGTCGGGGTCGCTGATGATTAGCAAGACGGTGCGGATTCCCAAGCTGTAGTGCGGTCGGGTGCAAGACATAATCCTGTTCGTTGTGAGATTGTCGAAGGCGCACCAAATACATTCCGTTCGTTCTGAGCTAGTTGAAGGAAGCTTGTCGAAGGCGCACCAAATACAAACC
>AEPR01000370.1 GCA_000195205.2 Oxalobacteraceae bacterium IMCC9480
CACAGCCTTTCGTGCCCACGCGCGCGCCCCGCAAAAGCCGGTCAGGCCCGCCAGCGCGCACATCAAAACCCGTAACGCACCCCCGCATTCAATCCCAATGCAGTCGCCCGCGACACCGACCATGCATTCCCGCGAAGCTGCACATAAAACGGTCCGGCACCATAGCCCAGCCCAACCGTCTTGAAACGACTTTCATAGCTGCCCGTGAATGCGCCCAGCGTGCTCTGATACGTCACAGCGACTGCCGGGATCGTGGTTGCTGCGAGGTGGTCAGCACCCAGCTTTACCAGCCACTGATCCTGCCGGTACGACAGACTGGCCGATCGCGTGGCACCTATCGTGCCGGATTTGCTGATCAGGCTATTTTGCCCGGTCAGCAAGGGCTGGTAATTCACGTAACCGTTCTGGTCCGTGCTGGTGACGTCCGAGTTAATGTTTTTCTGCACCGTCGGCAAGTTCGACCAGCGCAGGCGGCTCCACAGATCATCGACAGCAAGGTTCGCGGTCCAGCGTGCATCCAGCGGCAATTGCAGTGCCACCGACAGACTTGCACCGGACGACGCCTGGGACGCCGCCGGCATGAACGGATAGCGATACCGGGTATCCGATTCCAGTGACTGCGCATTAAAACCGTAGGCACCCGCCCCCTGATAACTGGCACTGCCAACGACGGCAGTATCGCGATTACGCAGTGTCCCGTACAGCGCACCGGACAAGCTCACCTGCACGCCATGCGCAAGGACAACCGTCCGGCCCACGCGCAGTCCGGAGGCCGACCACGACTGGAAACGCGCATCCAGATCGAACCTGCGCGCCGCATCCGGACGCTGGCGCTGCTGATACAGATGATAAAAATCCACCGTATCGCGACTGGCATCGAGCGAGCCTTCCTGGCGGACTTCGACGCCAAGCCGCCAGCCCTCCTTCTCGACGCCGATGCTGGCGCGATTGCGCTGCAAGAACACATTGCGGCCATTGCGCGGCGCGTAACCCTCGCCCCACTTGCCGCCGAATTCGTCGACCGGAATTGCATCGTAAGCGGCCCACGCGCTGATGTCGGCATAGGCTTGCCAACCGGCCGCCGGTGCCTGCCATGGTGACAATTGCAGGGCCATCACCTCAGGACTGGCGATCGACGATGACAGCGCAGTGAAGAATAAAAAACGTTGCATGAGTAAGCACCTGTCCGGTTCGGAAAATAAAAAACCTGACGGCATGCCGTCAGGTCCGGAAACACCCGTGATGAGCGGTGATTACTTCACGGTTTCAAGCGAGCCATCGTTGTAGTTGATGACACCGCTATTGCGCGTGTAGGTCGCAATCTTGCTGCTGTTCTTGAACACATCGGCGACATTGGTGCCCTCGTTGAGGACCATCGACAAGCCCTTGGCACTGGACAAGCGAAGCACGCCTGGCTGCGCCTTTGTGCTGCTTACCAGGATCAGGTTGGTGCCATCGTCGAACTGCCCCGTGAGGATTTCAGCGTTATAAGCCGGCACACTGCTGGCCAGGCTGACCGTCAGGTCAGGACGCCCCGGAATTTTCACGACCCCGACAAACGATGCCGTGTCCTTCGAAAAGTTGCTTTCCGAATCAGGCAGGCTGAACTGGTAGTTTGCATAGTTGGTCACCTTCGCAGTGAGCGTTCCATTGAAAAATTCGGCGTTACCGTTGGTGAATCCACCCGAGAACTTGGCGTCAGTCGGTGAATACGCCTGGCCGGAACCGTCCAGTGAAAAATCCTTTATTACCAGGGTACCAGTAACGCTGCTGCTGATGCCGGTGACGGCGAGAACCAGATTGACTTCCTTGAGCCCTTGCGCGGTAACGGTTTGCCCATCCATCACGGCACGCACGAACGAACCATCCTTCAGTACCAGCGCACCGACGCCGGCACCCGCCTTGTACGCCGTAATATCACCGGCAAAAACGACTTTGGTCGTGACGTTGTCGGCTTCAAGCGTTCTGGTGGCGGTGACGTTCCAGGTTTCGTGATCGGTGATCTTGACACCGGTATATGTATTGCGGGCAGGCATGTCACCGGCAATCGTCAGACTGGTCGGCGTACCGGCAGGTCCGGTGATAGATACGGTGCCGTTAGCAATATCGCCGATCAAGACGTCGGCTACCGTTCCGGTGGTGTCTTCCACGCGCGAGCGCGCCTTATAGGTGTAACTGGTCAGCGAATCGGCCACCGGGGTCAAGGTGATTCCCTTGGTGTAGACCCTGTTGACGGCACCGAGAACAGGTTTTTTGTTCAGGCGGCAACCGACATTGAGCGCCTGTGCACCGGTGACGACCTGATTCGTTGTGGCCACGTCCGAGTACAGCGAGCACCTGCCCACACCGGAGACATCAATAAATGACGGCTGTGTCACCGCAGGGTTTTCTTTTGCGGACCGGAAATGCGCAATCCCCCTGTCCATCAGCAGCACCCAGTTCGCCAGATCCTTGTCAACCGGCGCGATTGCCGCCTCAAAATCGGCTTGCAACGCTTTGATTTGCAAATTGAGCGCGCCTGTTTTTTCGGCATTGAACAGCGCCAGAAGGTTGCTGCGTATGCTGGCAAAGAACGACTTGGCCGCCGCCACCGGGCTATCGTCGACAGACCCGGTCGTCACCGATGCCTGTGAAAATCCATTGACGCCATCGAGCGAGATCAGCTTCGTCCTGTTGATCGTCGTGTTCGCAGCGACTGACTCGGACGCCGCACGGACCGCGACTTGTGCCTTGAGCGAAATACTCAGGTTGCCGCCGGTCAGCACGACGGTGCCGGTCGTGGCGTCCACCACGCACTTGATTTTTTCGCTGACGCTACCTGAGCAACCAAGGTCGTTGCTGGTGTCGTTAGCAATCTTGGAAATCGCGGCCAGCATGATGCTTTGCAGTTTTTCCGATGCATCGGTCGAACCGGCTGCGGCGGCGCTGTTGGCATTGAATGGCTTGGTCGTCAGCGGATCAAAACCCAGCAGTTTGACCACACCGACCTGGGCCAGCGAGACGTTGGCGGTTGTCAGAACGACGG
>AEPR01000369.1 GCA_000195205.2 Oxalobacteraceae bacterium IMCC9480
GCGCTATGACGCGCGTGGCGATTTTCTGGTCGAGACGATTGCGCCGGGTAATCGTCGCACGACGCTCCGGCATGCGGCCACCGGCCATCCGGATCAGGTCACCGTCAGCGACGGTATCCATCCGCCTGTTGTCACCGGTGTCGCCCGCAATGCCCGCGGCCAGTTGATCCGGCTGACGCAGTTTTTGCATCCCGCGCCGCCGCGCTGGTTCGACGCGGCCGTGTCGCCGGTCGAGCTCGTCACGCAGATCAGCTACAACGCTGCCGGTCTGCCGCAACGCCTGATCCGTCCCGATGGGTCGTGGGTCGACGCCTTGCGGGATGCCGCCGGTCGCCAGCGCGGACTGCGCGATCAGGACGGCAATACCTCCAGCGAAGTCAGTGATACCGAAAGCCAGTTGCTGCAAACCCGCTTGCTCGGCAGCGCCACCGACATCGTCAGCAGCTACCGCTACGACGACCAGCACCGCCTCGCGCAACTGACCGATCCTGCGCAGGCGGTCACGCAATTTGCCTATGACGCCGTCACCGGCCAGCTGGCCAGCCAAACCGATACACTCGGCCGCAAGACGGCTTACGAGGTCGATGCAGCCGGCCGGATCGCAGCAGTGCTGCAGAACGCCGACGGACCCGCACCGGCCGTGACCCGCCCGGGCTACCTGCCCGGCACCTCGCTGGTCGACCGGCTCACCGATGCGAACGGCGCTACCACGCACCGCATCGTCGATGATTTTGGCCGCACGGTGCGTGTCGACAGTCCCGACAGCGGCACCCGCACAGCCCGCTACGCCGCCGCCGACCAGCTGATTCTGCGCACCGACGCCAACGGCAATTCGACCCGATATGCGTACGATGCCGCAGGCCGGCTCATCCGGGAGGCCAGCACCGGTCGCGCCGGTGCCGTTCGCACCGCGTACCGCTATCACGGCGACCGCCTGATCGAGATCGCCCATCCGCAGCAAAGCACCCGGTTCCAGCATGACGACAATGGCCGCGTCACTGTCCGCACCGACTGGCTCACACGCGAGGCTGGTGCGCCGTTGCGGTTCAGTACCAGCTATCACTACGACAGCCTCAACCGCCTCGACCGCGCGACGTTACCATCGGGCGAAACGCTGGCGCTGACCTTTGATCACGCCAGCCGCCCGCAGCGCCTCGACCTCGTCAGTGCCGACGGTCACCGCACGCGCCCGCTCGCCACCGGTATCAGCCTCAATCCGTTCACCGGACTAACCGGTTTTACGCATGGCAACGGCGTGGCAACGCGTTACCAGAGCGCTCCGGCAACTGGTCAGCGCATCGGTGTAACGGTGGCCGGCAAGCACCCGCTGTATGCGCAGCAGGTGCGCTACGACCGTGTCGGACGCATCACCGGCATCACGCGCAGCACAGCGGGCAACGTCACCCAGGACAATGAACGCTACGGTTACGACGCCCTTGACCGACTGGACCAGGTCGACACGCCATTCGAAAAAGCCCGCTGGACCTACGACGCCGTCGGCAACCGCCTCACCGGCGCGGACCGGCAAACGCTCGCCTACCAGCCCGCGAGTAACCGCCTCGCATCGATCCGCCAGGGCGACCGGGATAGTCGTTACGACTACGACGCCGCCGGCAATCCGCTGACCATCGGCTTGCAGCAGCTGCGCTATGACGTCACCGGACGCTTGCGCGATGTCGACACGGCCGCCGGCCCGCTGGCCCGCTACGCCTACAACGCGAGCGGCGAGCGTGTCAGCAAAACTACCTTCGATGTCCACGGCAAAGCGCGCACCACCTACTTCCTCTATCAGGGCAAGCAGCTCGCCAGCGAAATCGACGACAGCGGTCGCGTCACGGCGCACACCGTCTACCTGAACCAGATGCCCGTCGCGCAACTGGCCTACGCGCCCGCCCCGACCGGGGTACTGGCCGCCTTGCGTAGCTGGATCGGCTGGCATGACGAGGCCACCGACAGCCGGCTGTATGCGCTCCACACCGACCACCTCGGCACACCGCAACTGGCCACCGACGAGCATCAGCAGGTGGTCTGGCAAGCCCGCTACAGCGCCTTCGGACTAGCCACCGTCACAACGCAAAAAATCACGCTGAACCTGCGCTTGCCAGGCCATTACGCCGACGCCGAAACCGGTCGCCACTACAATATTTTCAGGGACTACGACCCGACTACCGGCCGCTATCTGCAATCCGACCCGATCGGGCTGGACGGCGGATTCAATACCTACGGCTACGTCAACGGCAACCCGCTAGGCGCGATCGACGTACTCGGACTGGCAGCGCAATGCCCGGCCACTTGCAGTCCCGCACAAAGCTCGGCAGCGCTACGCGAACTCTCGACGCAAGCGCGTGTCGATGGGGATGTCGACGCCGCGTATGCGTACTTGCGTCGTGCGCTCGACGTGCAAAACGCGGTGGCAGCCTGTACGCTGCAAGGAACCACGGCGGGGATGTCGGACGAGGATGCGGCCATTCTTGGCGGGATGGTGATGAATCCGTCGGGGACGACGGCGGGTGGGATGGCGGGGGGTGTGGCGGGTGGTGGGCGGCAAAATGGGGGAATTACCAATTGGGGTAGCAGTGCTGTAAATGTAGGTACTACGCGAGTTGGGCGATGGATGTCACCGGCGGAAGCCGCCTCAATGAATGTGTCCGGAAAAGTCCAAGAAAGCTTCTCTGGCACCACGCATGTAGCTGTGCCGGCAAATCCCTCTGCTTTTGTCAATCAGGCTAGGCCGGGAAGCGTCTATGTTGAGTTCAATGTGCCAACTTCATCTTTAAAAGAGACCAGCCAGGGTTGGTCTAAAATAATTGGGCCAAATTCATTAGAAGGACGTTTGGCGCTCAGAAAAGGGCAATCCGTTCCTCAAATGCCAAATGCAACTGAAATTATGTCGCAAGCTATCAAGTAGATTTAACAAGGAGAAATTTATGTTGAATGATTTTATTGATTGGGCAAAATCTGTTGTTGCAAAACCTTGTGGAGAATTCATAACGGTACGTTTGACAGTTGGCAGTAACTCTGCAAATCCTTCTGCTCGCCTTGATGTGGATACGCCATTTTCAGTGGCTAGAATTACATACTGGGATAGTAATGACTTTGAAGCGGAGGTGATTGATCTCGATTCAGAGAAACAAATTTATTCCCAGTACGGAAAATTTAGACCTGAGGCGCAATTATCGACACAATTCCAACCATTCTTTGATGTTCTTTAGAGATCACTCGATTTAAATAATTTTATAAATCCTACCTCGATAAAACTAACGATTTTTTTATCTAACGTAAAAAAGGTTGAATTACTATATCTTACGATGGTTTTTATTGTGCAATCAATGCTAGTTAAAAGAAGATCTTTAAAGATCCTGCAGTTTCATCAGGTAATCGAGCAGTTGCTGAAAATGTTCTGAGAGACCTTAAAAACGCTTTAGGGGGTAAGTGATGGAAATTTTCTGCGTTAAATTTATAGATGAGATAACGGAAAAATTTGATGTTTTTCAGGAAGCTACTAATGAAATCAATGAATATTGGGAGCCTGATCAACCGCCCGTGACAATTATGTTTGCAGCTATAGGTAAAGAATTAGTGCAGCAATTCGATAGCATACAGAACGAAAAAAAATTAGCGATTTTTCAATGTATCGAAGACGGTATGAATTCTGTTGATATCGACCTGAAAACTGCAGTCGCTACAGGAATAATCGAGGCTCTTGTTTCTGAGTCGACAGAAAATGAGGATCTTTGGATAAGGATTGAACAGCAGCTGGGATTATCGTCAAAACACTACGCCCTTTCTTGGCGCTGCGCTGACCATAGTATCCCAGTGTAATACAAGCTAATTAGTTGCACTCCCGCGTAAAGTTTAATAGCGCTGTCCGAGTTCTTGATGCAGGCGCACTTAGACGGCGGTGTCGATGCCTAATTGCACCGTGCAAAACGCTTTGGCTAGTGGTGAGGTGACGGCAGCGGGCGGCACACTGTGGATAGGCGGGGGAATGGCGGAATTGTGAATGGGTGGTGGCGCAATATGCTTTCAAAAATTGATTTCGGAAAAATACTGCAATCTAAAATAAAAAACGGTGATGATCCCGTTTTTCTATCTGATTGGGCTTATAAAATATATTTAGGAAATAGTCGTAGTCTGGAGTCTGGTCTAAAGGACTTTATTCTTAATTTGGGAATGATGTCGGATGAGCCTGAATTTTCTTATACCTATGCTGAATTGATTGGATTAGCAAATTCATTAGAAAGTGGTCGGGGTTAGAGATAGAAAATATTAAATGACAGTCAGAAAAAAATGGGTAACTCAATTTTTATTTTTAAAATGACATAATTTTATTCAATCCGTAAATCCGCCGAAAAATTTTTCTGGTGACTTATGCTCTGAGGTTTACCAGAAAAATTTTCTGGGTGGTGGATATATATTCTTGAAAAGGCAATGCGGACGCAGGGCGAGTAGTAACCGCAATCAAAGGAGCTCCATAATGAACGAGATCGCCTTTCGTGCACGATCACTACACCAAAAAATTCACGAGGTGCTTCAAAAAGATTGGGATCCGATCGGGATACAATTCATTAGTGATGCCGATGATGAGTACGGTGCTTATGTTCCTGCAATTTATTCAATGCTAATCGCTCGTAAGCCAAGTAGTCAAGTTCTTGAGTATCTACTATGGCTTGAGACTGAACATATGGGACTAACGGCCGATCGACAGCGAACACAGAAAATTGCTGAAAAACTTGTTAGTTTTGTTTAATCAATGAGTCAAAAGCAGAGATTTTTTAAGGATCATTTTTGAGCAAAATGATCAGCTGAGTAATTTTCGAATAAGTGAAAAAAATAATTCTATAACATGGCGAATTACGATCTCTATGGGTTATTATCAACCCATTTATGCGAAGCAAAAGATATTCTGGAAGATCTGCTCGATATAAAATTCGAAGATCATGAAAGTTCATATCAAGCAGGGAGTTATTTCAAAAATGGGAATTCATCCGGTGAACATTTTGTTTTGAAGCGCAATTTGGATCCTTTTGATGATGAGCCTGCAGAAGTGGCTTTCCCTAAACACCCGATTTTATTTTATGTAAATGACTCGCCAAGATCAGAATATTTACAAAAAATATTATCTAAAAAATCAAAAACAATTGTCTTGTTAAGACATGAATATTTTCTATAAAAATCAGTGGCGGAGATGGTGTTGATCGAATATTACTGCAAGCGGTTAGTGTACTTAATTGTAAAAATGGTATTTATAAATATATTCGTGATCCGGCAGGAGTGATAACACATCAACGGTTTATTGAGGGTGGCATCATTACAGGATTTCCAAATCAACGAATTATGAAGAAGCCCTAAATTGAATTTAATGCCAATATCATATGCGTTTATTCGAAGGCATACGTCATTGTCATGGCATGATGCTCTTTGGGGATACGAGCATCAAATGATAGGCTGGTCTGGGATCGTTGAATTAGCGAAGGACCGATTATGCTGTGAATTAGATCAGCTAATAGTCGAGCTATCTCAATTAAGAAAATCTGAAGCTTGGAAAGTTGCTGAGTTGCTTCACAGCTTAGTGTCTACAGAGCACGAACAATCAGAAATAATATCAATAAAAAAATGGCTATTTTTAAATTTGTATTGGCTCTTCGAAAATAAAGAAAAAATTGAAGACCCATTAGGAGGCGTGGAGAAAATCTATGCTGATTTTAATTATCCTCATGAGATTGAGGATTTTGTTAGATATATGCCAGTTTCCGGTGATTATGATCCAGCCGAGTACACTATAAACGAAAACATTAATCGTTTATTTTATAAATGGAGAATATATTTGGATTTAACTTAGGATAAAAGTTCTAAGCGTACTCCAATGATCTGATAATGAAAAATATTGATGTTGAAATCATAGAAACGGCAGAGTTCGGTACAGTTCTCAAATGCTCTGATTTGGAAGCCGCAGACGAGTTCGAAGACTTCCTTACTGAGCAGTGCTTCGTTCCGTTTAAAGTAGCGTTACAAGCCCAAGAAATTTCATTTTTTTTCGGTCAGGCAAGTACGACAGAAAAAGTTCGCGAGGTGTACGAACGATTCTCTCGTCAACGCGAGATCACAGATTGTCGAATTCAGTTTTAAATCAAGACCTATATCGGCTGTCTAGGTCGTAGGGTGCAATAACCGAAGGGCATTG
>AEPR01000368.1 GCA_000195205.2 Oxalobacteraceae bacterium IMCC9480
CCGACGCGTATCAGCATGCCGCCTGCCACTACTTCGCTGATGGCCCTGCTTACTTGGCGGTAATCGCCCAGTCTGTCAAATTCGTTGCGCAAAAAAACCGAAGACGAAGACCTTTTGACCTTTGCGATCACTTTTTCTTTAACGGTCGCTAGTGCCATGAGGAGACTCCTTGGTTGCTCACGAAAATCCTGCAAAATTAGGACATCTACGGCTTATCGTTGCACAAGCAAATGTCAGTTGCAAGCATTGATTTTAAAAGGAAAACATTGTTGAAAAGTTTCGGCGACGAGGATGCGCAGAGCAAGGTTGAACGGAATATTTGGGCGGTAGAATAGGGCACCTTTGTTACCTGAGAATTGGTCGGGTAGCCACGGGGGCATCGTGCCCACGCGAGGGCGCAATATCCGCCTGAGAAAGCAAGTTAATTATCTCGTTCTTGACAACAATTCCAGGCGTCGGGGGCAATGGGTCGGGGATGACGGCGCGGTATCCGCTACCTTGGGCGACCGTTATACCCGCCCGTGAGTTGTCGATTTCCATCATGTAGCTCTCTTGCTCTGCCTCTTATTACAAAAACACCCCATAAATTGAAATAAGAAAGATTCTGGTGGCTGACTATGTCGATATCCATCAATACCGCTGCCACACGACACACCACATCACCGTTCCCCGCCGCTACTTCCAGCCGCCACAAACCCAAAGTGATATTTTTTAAACAATTCACACTTCCTCACGCTGACGCGGCTACAATCTTCCTTCTTGGAAATTCCTGGTCGCGATCATGACGCTGTCCGCTCACCTCATCCCCAACGCCTGCCTCGCGCATTCCTTGCCCGAGACCGCGCAAGCTTGCGAGCCGGACGAGCGGCAGGATGCGCTGTTGTCGCAACAGGAGCAGGCCGATGTGATCGCGCTGGCGAAGTCCGTCAGCGGCGGCGCAGCAGCGCAACTGCACTTGCTGCACAACGAGGCGCAACCCGAAACGCATCCGGACCTGATCCACATCGCTACCGGGCTCCTGCTCGACACCGACGGCCAGCCGACTGGGCGCATCACCATTTTCGATCACACGCCGCGTCACTTGACTGCCTCCCAACAAGCCGACCTCGCCGCACTTGCGCGCCAGGTCAGCCAACAGATCAGCTCCCGGCGCGCCGTTCTGCGGCTCGAAGCCGCACTGCAAAACCTCGAAGTCCTCAGCTCCACCGATGCCCTGACCGGCCTGCAAAACCGTCGCGCTTTCGAGCAACGAATCCGCCAGGAGTTTGCACGGGCACGGCGCTATGATCTGGCGCTGTCGTTTTTGATGCTGGATGTGGATTTTTTCAAGCACTTCAATGATTTGCATGGCCATCAGGCCGGCGACCGGATGTTGCACCGGGGGCGCAGACGCTCCAGAAAAAGTCGCGCGGGCAAGATACGCTGGCGCGTTTTGGTGGCGAGGAATTTGTCGTTGTCTTGCCCAATACCGGGCGCGATGGCGCGCTGGTGCTGGCCGAGCGCTACCGGCTGGCGATCGAGTCGCTGGGTGTGGCTGAGGTTACCGTCAGTATCGGCGTGGCGACGCTGGATATGACGATGCAGAGTCCCGACGAGCTGGTCAATGCCGCCGATCGCGCCTTGTATCGCGCCAAAGGCAGCGGTCGCAACAAGGTAATCGAAGCACCACGCAACTAGTGGTTGCGGGGGCTGCCTCAGCAATGCGGGCAGCGCTCTCCGGCCACAAATTCTGCTGACAATTGTTCGCGTGGTGACACCTGCGCGGTGCACGCCGGACACTGCACCGGCAGCGACGGTGCCAGTTGCGCATTGAGCGCCGTGCGCTGGTCGAACACAAAACAATCGCCGTGGTAGTGCGCGCCGCCGACTTCCTCGAAGTATTTCAAGATCCCGCCATCAAGCTGATACACGCTGTCAAAGCCGACCTCCTGCATGTGGATCGCGGCTTTTTCGCAGCGGATGCCGCCGGTGCAAAACGTCACGATGGTCTTGCCGGCCAGGGCCTCGCGGTGGCTGGCGACGACGGCCGGGAATTCGCTGAACTTGTCGATGCGGTAGTCGATGGTCTGGTCGAAGGTGCCGACATCGACTTCGAAGGCATTGCGGGTGTCGAGCATCACGATCGGTTTGCCCGCATCGTCATGGCCCTGGTCGAGCCAGCGTTTCAAGGTAGCCGGCAGTACCGATGGCGCGCGGCCTTTTTCGGGTTGGATCAGCGGCATCTTCATCGTGATGATTTCGGCCTTGAGCTTGACCAGCATCTTGTTGAACGGTTGTTCCGTCGAGGCGCTTTCCTTGATCTCGATATCCGCAAAACGCGCATCGGCGCGCAGCCACAGGACAAAGGCATCGATGGCCGTGCGCGTGCCGGCCAGGAACAGGTTGATGCCTTCAGGCGTGAGCAGGATCGTGCCTTTCAGCGCCAGCGCGTTGCACTGGTCGAGGAAGCGCGGCTTGTCGGCGGCGGTGTCATCGATGCTGATGAATTTATAGGCGGCGATGTTGATGATGGGTGACTGCATGGAGGCGGGATGGCGAGGTTTCAGAGGCGACATTATAAAGCGTCGATATTCTCGATACGGCGCGCGACAAAAACTCCGGTTCCTTGAACGCCACTAAAGTCGTCAAACTTTTCCGGTATCAACCTTCTGATTTGCAGACATTGGGCCGCAAATCAGATGACGCCACGATAACCAACAAGGTTTTTCACCGTGCGGGCCATGCCTTGCCGGAGCAGGCAGTCCAGATACACATCCACAGTCATCGGAGGTTGTTTCAGGGATGCTCGCTGTTTTAATGCAGCTTCAATCACCGCCGCGGGGTCGCAATCGAATAGCTCATCCACAAACTGATCAGGATGTTGCGCTTCTATCCCGTATGCAGCCAAGGCAGCGTCCGGAAAATCTTTTAAATTAAAGGTAACGATCACTGACGCACCGCATCGCATGGCCGCTGCGACGACATGTAAATCATCCGGATCAGGCAGTATCAATCCTTGTGTGATCGCTTCATCGCCATCGACCAGACAGTCTGGAATCGCCTCGTTCATCAGCAGTCGGGTGCGAGTTAGCATTGCCGCTCGATCGGGAAATTTCAGTAGTACGTTACGTATCCATTCATCATGAATACGTTCGCTCCAGCGGGCACGGTAAGCACCGGTAAGCGCCAGACGCATCAAAAAATCCCGTAAGGGCGCAGGGTACAAAACACAGGCGTCCAGCACCGCCGTGAATGCCGAGTGCCTCATTCGTAACCCATCCCCGATCCCTGCGCTTGCTGCGCCAGTGCATCCATGGTGCCAGCGCTGTCCTCATCGCGCCGGGCCTTGTACTCCATCACATCGGCAAACTTTACGCGCCGGTGCTTGCCCGTTTTATGAAACGGTAATACCCCTTGGTTCAACAACTTGATGAAGTGCGGACGCGAAACGTTCAATAGATCGGCGGCTTCCTGTGTCGTGACCTGTGCATGAACAGGCATGATCTGGACTGCATTGCCATTGGCCAGCTCGGCCAGGATATCAATGAGCAGACGTAAAGCCGCGGTTGGCAGCTCGATCACGTGCGATTGCTCTTGTTCGTCAAAAATATGGATGCGTTGAGTCTCGGCCTGGGTCCGTAACAGGACCGCCAGCGCGCGCTGGCCGACACTGGCTGCTGCGATGTCGCGGGTGGTGGGTAAGGTGAGTTTCATGTGGGTGTCTCGGAGGCGACGATGCGTCCATACTAATCGAAATAATCGAAACGAACAACAAGGTATCCCGGTCTTCTCCAAGACGCATCCCCTGAAATGCACACCCACGACTTCTCCGCCATTTACCCACCTCCGTCTTCATTCCTGCGACGCGATCGTCGATTGTCTGATTCGTATCGATGGCTACCCACGGTTACCTTCGTGGCGGGAAAATATTGCGAACGCCGCGGTCTGCGCTGCGCCTCGTCGCTCCCGTCACGACGCCGTATCCCACCAAAACGTGGCATCCATGTTCGACAGGCTATGCGGATTTTGCGCAAGCACGATGGCATCGACTCGTGCCTGGGCGGCGGCGCGTTTGCTGGTATCGGTGATGTGGGAGACGGCATCGTGCATCACGGCCAGCACGCTGGCGCGGTTCAGTACAGGGCTGGTCAGGTACGACGCTGCCGTGTCAAAGACGGTTTCTGCATCGGTCACTTGCAGTACCGCGTGCCGCAAGGCCGGCTCCAGTCGCTTGTCGTCCAGGTGTTGCTGCCATTGATTGCGCAGGAGTTGGCAGGCTTTTTCAGCCGTGTCGTCCGGCAGGGTCCTGTGCTGCCAGTTGATCCAGCAGTCAATTGCCCGATCCAGTGTGGTGGAATGCATACCGGCGAGTACGTTAGTCATGTTCATCAGGATTTTGACCTTGATGCTGACAGGCGCATCGTCGAAGCGATCATCGATGGCCTCCAGCATCTTGAGTTCCCGCAGCGGTCGATCTGTTGGCTGGTGGTGTTGCAAGGTGCCGAGATGTTGTACCGCAAAGGCGATGGTGTTCATGCACTCATGCATCAAGCGGGCGTCCATCGATGTGGTTTCTGCATGGCGGTGCGGAGGCGGCGGGGACACCCGTCGCTGTCGTTGCGGAAAATGTTGCCGTCGTCCTTTCTCGAGCGCTGCCTGCATGGTGTCGATCAGTGACGGTGGCGCCTGGATCGTCGAAAAACTGACCTGGCCATTCGATTGGTACAGGATATTGGGGCCATGCGTGGCCGTCTCCCACAGCATCGGCTTGGCGCGCGACGTGACCGTAGCCGTGTATTCGACCGAGGCAACGCCGAGACCTTTCATCTTGGTCCGGAATGCCGTTTTCGTGACGGATGCCGTATGACGGCGAAGTGGTGTCGCATTTGCCCCGTCCAGCGCCAATTTGGCCGCTTCGGTGCGGGCAAGCAGTTTGGCATCCGTGCCCGCGCTCTCGATGGCCTTGTTCTTTCCCCATGTCCGTTCATTGGACGTGCCGGTATTGCCGAGGTGCTCGATGGCTGGCAGATCGGTAAAGGTGCTGGTGACGCCGACATGGTTGGCCGCGTCATGGAGGATTTTTTCTGATAGCTGGCGATTCAGGTCTGCCATTTCTGCAACCGTCTCCGGCGTCGCAGCCGAAAGCGGGATCTGGTAGTAATGCATCAAGCCATGATCGAGCAGCGTGTGGTCCAGCGCTGCTGCCCGTATGCCATGAAATAGCCGGTGATTTTCCGTGAAAATCTGGCGCAAAGTATGGGTCTGGGCACCCGCAATATGGCTCATCCGTTGTTGCAGCAGACCGAGATTATGCAGATTGAAACCCGCCGGCACGGCATCGCCGGCGCGATGGCGATCCAGTTGATGGTTCGGGTGGAATGACGAGTCGGTGAGCAGGCAGCTTGAGGGGAATACCGTCCAGGGATCGATCACGACGGCGTCAGGCGAGTCGGGATACAGTACCGCAAAGACATGATCTGCACTGTGATTGGCCACTAGCGCTACGGGTAGTCCGAGCGACCGGGCAATCTCGAAAGCGACTTCCGCATGTTCCCGGCAATTGCCGCCGCCGGCGAGTACCGCGCTGGTCGCGCGCCATTGAACGCCGGCATGCAGCAGGCCCAGTGTCTGAGCTGCCTCGGTCGTTGGCCGGTTAAAACCATCGCTATGCACGATCATCAAGCGCTGGTTGCCAGCGCCTTCCGGCAGCAGGCGGCGCACGGTGCGCGCGATACGCTTGCCTTCGATCAGATGGTCGTGCCGCTGACGTGTTTGATCTCTTGTTGACCGCTGCGATGCAAGGCATAGGGAATTTCCACTTCCGCTTCGGCATTGGCGGCGTTCATTACTTCCACCAGCTGTCGATCGTGTTTTTGCGTGGCGTCCGGGTCGGGATGGGCGGCGATGTCATTGCGGAAGCGGTTGAGGTAATTGGTGTAGCGAAGCACGATTGGGGTCCTTGTTCTGGCGATAGAGGGGTACGTGGGGCACGGCAGCCACTGTGTGGCGCGACGCTGTGCAAAGTTCCATTGCCGCGCATGCGCCACCCGGCCAGCCCGAGGTCGACGGTACAATACGGCCCATGACTTCTCCGCAATTTACCCACCTCCGCCTCCATTCCGAATACTCGATCGTCGATGGCCTGATCCGCATCGATGACGTGGTCGATGCCGCTGCCGCCGACAGCCAGCCGTCGCTGGCCATCACAGACCTGGCCAACCTGTTCGGCATGGTCAAGTTCTACAAGGCCGCCCGCAAAAAGGGCATCAAGCCGATCATCGGCTGCGACGTCTGGATCACCAACGACGACGACCGCGACAAGCCGTCGCGCCTGTTGCTGCTCGCAAAAAACGCCGCCGGCTATCTGCAGTTATGCGAACTGATTTCGCAGGCCTGGCTGTCCAACCTGCATCGCGGCCGCGCCGAAATCCGCACCGAATGGCTGGAGAAACTCAGCCCGGCCAATGGCCTGATCGCGCTGGCGGGCGCGCACTTCGGCGACGTCGGCATCGCCATCGAAAACGGCAACCTGCCCGCCGCCGAACGCAATGCGCAACGCTGGTCGCGCATCTTTCCCGGCCATTTTTATATCGAAATCCAGCGCGCCGGCCAGCCCAACCAGGAAGCCCAGGTGCGCCAGCTGGTGGCGCTCGCTGCACGCCTGCAGTTGCCCGTGGTCGCGACGCATCCGATCCAGTTCCTGACCAAAGAAGAGTTCATCGCGCATGAAGCGCGCACCTGTATTTCGGAAGGCGAGATGCTGGCCAACTCGCGCCGTGTCAGGCGCTTCAATGATCGCCAGTGCTTCACCACGCAAGCCGAGATGGCCGGGCTGTTCGCCGACCTGCCGGCCGCTCTGCAAAATTCAAATGAAATCGCCAAGCGCTGCAACCTGACGCTGCAACTCGGCAAGCCGCGCCTGCCCGATTTCCCGACGCCGGAAGGCATGACCATCGGCGACTTCCTCGTGGCCGAAGCGCGCAGCGGGCTGGAGCGCCGCCTGCTGCAGCTCTATCCCGACGAAACCAAACGCGAGGCCGAGCGCCAGCGCTACGCCGACCGGCTCGATTTCGAAACCAACACCATCATCAAGATGGGCTTTCCGGGTTACTTCCTGATCGTGGCCGACTTCATCCAGTGGGCCAAGAACAATGGCGTGCCGGTCGGACCGGGCCGGGGTTCAGGCGCCGGTTCGCTGGTCGCGTATTCGCTCAGCATCACCGACCTTGATCCGCTCGAATACAACCTGCTGTTCGAGCGCTTCCTCAATCCGGAACGGGTCTCGATGCCCGACTTCGACATCGACTTTTGCCAGGAAGGCCGCGACCGCGTGATCCAGTACGTCAAGGATCGTTACGGCAAGGAAGCCGTTTCGCAGATCGCCACCTTCGGGACGATGGCGGCCAAGGGCGCGATCCGCGATGTCGGCCGCGTGCTCGATATGGGCTACAACTTCTGCGACGGGATTTCAAAGCTGATTCCGTTCAAGCCGGGCAAGCAGGTCACGATCGCCGACGCGATTCTTGAAGAACCGCTACTGGCCGAGCGTCAGGAAAACGAAGACGAAGTGCGCCAGCTGCTCGACCTCGCGCAACAGGTCGAAGGCATCGCCCGCAACATCGGCATGCATGCCGGCGGCGTGGTCATCGCGCCGGGCAAGCTGACCGATTTTTGTCCGTTGTACACGCAAGGCGGCGACGCCGGCGTGGTCTCGCAATACGACAAGGACGACGTCGAAGCCGTTGGTCTGGTGAAGTTCGACTTCTTGGGACTGACCACGCTGACCATCCTGGATTGGGCGGTGCGCTACATCAAGCGGCTCGATCCGGCGATGGCCGATTTCAGCCTCGAGAAATTGCCGCTCAACGACAAGGCCTCGTACGACTTGCTGACCAAGGCCAAGACGGTCGCGGTGTTCCAGCTCGAAAGCCGCGGCATGCAGGGCATGCTGAAGGACGCGCGGCCCGACCGTTTCGAGGACATCATCGCGCTGGTGGCGCTGTACCGGCCGGGTCCGATGGACCTGATTCCGGACTTCTGCCGGCGCAAGCACGGCGAGCGTTTCGATTACCCCGACCCGCGCACCGAGGGCATCCTGTCCGAAACCTACGGCATCATGGTCTATCAGGAGCAGGTGATGCAGATGGCGCAGGTCGTCGGCGGTTACTCGCTCGGCGGCGCCGACTTGCTGCGTCGCGCGATGGGCAAAAAGAAGGCCGAGGAAATGGCCGAGCACCGGCAGATTTTCCGCGATGGTGCAGCCAAGGATGGCTTGTCGGAAGCCAAGGCCGACGAGATTTTTGACTTGATGGAAAAGTTCGCCGGCTACGGATTCAACAAATCCCACGCTGCCGCCTACGCGCTGCTGGCCTATCACACCGCCTACCTGAAAGCCCATCACCCGGCCGCGTTCATGGCCGCCAACCTGTCGCTGGCGATGGACGATACCGAAAAAATCCGCATCCTGGTCGAGGACGTCATCGACGTCTGCGCGATGACCTTGCTGCCGCCCGACATCAATCAATCCGACTACCGTTTCACGCCGGTCGGCGAACCGGGCAAGCGTGCCAAGCAGATCCGTTACGGACTCGGCGCGGTCAAGGGTTCGGGGCAGGGCGCGATCGAAGCGATCGTTGCAGCGCGGGCCAGTGGTCCGTTCACTGACCTGTTCGATTTTGCCAAACGGGTCGACAAGCGTCAGGTCAACCGGCGCACCGTCGATTCGCTGATCCGGGCGGGGGCTTTCGATTGTTTCGAGGTCGATCGTGCGGTTTTGCTGGCCTCGGTCGCGCTGGCACTGGAAGCGGCCGAGCAGCATGAAGCGTCGATCAACCAGGTCAGCCTGTTCGGTGGCGATGACAGCGATCTGGATACGCAACCGGAATACCTCAAGGTCGCGCCGTGGACTGACAAGCAGCGTCTGACAGAAGAAAAAACTGCGCTCGGTTTTTATCTTTCAGGCCACCTGTTCAACTCGTACGCCGAAGAAGTCCGCCGCTTCGCCCGCACCAAACTGTCCAGCCTGGAACCATCGCGCGACCCGCGCATGATTGCCGGCATCATCGTCTCGCTGCGGGTGCAGATGACCCAGCGCGGCAAGATGGTCATCGTCACGCTTGATGATTCCAGCGCCACCGTCGACGTCACCGTTTACAACGAAATCTACGACGCCAACAAGCGCATGTTCAAGGAAGACGAATTTTTATGCGTCTCGGGCAAGGTCTCGGAAGACCGCTTCTCGGGCGGCTTGCGCATTACCGCCGAGAAGGTCATGGACATCGCGGCGGCGCGCATCCAGTACGGCAAGCAGATCACGCTCGCGCATTCGGGCAAGCTTGATGCGGCGCAGATCAAGACCTTGCTCACGCCGTATCGCTCGGAGGCCGGGTTACCGTTTTTGCTGCGCTACACGCAGGCTGGTGCCGAGTGCGAATTGCGCCTGGCTGATGAATGGAAGGTCTTGCCGGCTGATGGTCTGAAGCAGGCGCTGGCTGAGAAGATGGGGCGGGAGTGTGTTGAGTTTGAGTATTTCTGATTCGCGGTTTGAGGATGCGGGCCTTCGACAGGCTCAGGCTGAACG
>AEPR01000367.1 GCA_000195205.2 Oxalobacteraceae bacterium IMCC9480
ACGATGACCCTGTGCCCACCCTACGGTCCGGTTGGGCAGTTACGCGCTGTTCGGCATGATGTTTGCCGCACTTTTTTTTGGCACGCTATCGGACAAGATCAGCGGCAGGAAAGTCATCGCGATTTGCATCACGCTGTTCAGCCTGTTCACCTTCGTCAATGGTTTTGTGCGTGACGCCACCGAGTTCGGTATCTGCCGTTTCCTGGCGGGCCTGGGCATTGGCGGCATGATGTCGGCCGGATTCGGTATCTGACTGATCCCGGACTATGGCTGGTCGTCGGTCTGCTTCGTGGCGATCATCCCGTTCCTGCTGTTGCCGCTGATCCTTTACTTTTTGCCCGAGTCGCCGTCGTTCCTGCTGCGTTCGAATCGTACTGGCAAGATGGGAAAGACACCCAACCACTCGCCCAAATTTGACATTGACGAAGCGGCGCTGGCAGGCGGGGCGCGCACCTTGACGGCAATGACGATCGATTTCCTGGACCTGCCGTAGGCGAAATAGCGAGTGATGGCATCTATCGTCTTGGCTACAACGGCCAGCGCCTGTGACAATCCACGGTTGTAGAACCCGGCTAATCACGCTGTGCAAGCTGGCGCGCCGAACTGCGCAGCCCCTCAAAAATGGCGTCCGCCAACGCTGCCGGAAAATCCTCCGGCAGTTCTCCCGTCACACGATCGATGACGCCAGCCGTTTGAGCAAGGAGCTCATCGACAAGCGTCTCTGGAGACGCACCGTAACCACACTTCAGGACGGTCGCAACCAGATGCCGGCGTTGCATGGCATGCGCATGGTAATGCCGGTTTTCGCCCAGCCAGGCCATCGCCATGTTGGCTTTTTGCAGAGCAATCCGGTTCGCACCGTGGCCAATGACCGGCCAGGCCGACAAGACATCGTAAAGCGGCGTCAGCCGATAGCGGTCGCCTGCCTGCAAGAAGAGACTGAAGTTCTTGGCGTGCCCGTCCGTTGCGCGCAGCATCCAGAACACGATCTGGGTGCTCAGAAACCGCCGCAGGTCGTCATCCCGCTGCGACGAGTTCGCCAGGATCGCGGCGATGCGCATCATGCCAGGTCCGCCATCGGCTTCGTATTTTTGCGAAGACGGCGTACCGGTGGCCTGGCAAAAATCTTCTTGCGGAAGCCGCAGCCAGTGGGTATCGGCGCTGGCCAGCCGGCGATCGAAGCGCTCGACGATGAGTGCCTTGGTCACGCCAAACGTCGCCATCTCGCAATGCGCAGTCGGCAAGCCGTACGCCGCCATGATCCTGGAACAGAGCCATTCGTTCTCTACCGATGTCGTCATGTCGGCGCGCCGGTTGCCGACCAGACCGGGTGGGAGCTTGAAGATGTGCGTCGTCGGCGTGGAACCGAGTGGCCGGCACCATCGCCCGTCGTGCCGGATCAGGGCGGTCTTTTCCTGTGCACCGGCAATGGACAACCGTAAATCGTCCTCGTCATCGGGAGCCATGCCGCTGGGGGAGGCGACTGTCTGCAGCAGCAGCCGCTCGACGCCCGCAGCATCGAGCGGCGTGCACGCAATCGTGTCGATGCCTTGTGGCGATTCGCCGGGCGGCAGCAACTGTACCGCGCCAACGCAGTCCCGACCGACGGCGGCCAGCAGGGCAAAAGCATCCGTGCCGGTGGTCTTGAACTTTGCCTGAAGACGTCGCCGGATGACCTCGCTGTCCGGCAGCAGGTTGTCGAAATAATTGTTGACCGCTTGTCCCTTGACGGCGGGGTTGCTTTCGACGGCCGGCAGCGACAGCGACAAGGACCGGAATGCTGCTGAGGCAAACCAGCCGGCGTGATACGTGAAGGACGCATCCGTATGCCGCGGCAAGGCCCACTCGCCGACGAATTCGCCATTGAGCCAGGTGCAGAGTGTTCCCGTATGGGAGCGACGGCCCATTACCACTCCACCCCGGGCTTGTTGGCAGCGGGGGCTGGATGGCTGGCATCGACATCAGCATCCTTGCTCTGGATGACCATTTCCAGCCCGAACGCACCTAGCACCAGCAACAAGCGCGCGACGGAGAGGCTCCCGGGATTCAGTTCCAGCGCCGACATGCGGGCCTGGCTGACTCCGGCTTGTTGCGCGAGTTGCCCTTGAGTCCACTTTTGCGCTTTGCGGCTTCCCAGCAATAGCTGTCCGAGCTGGGCTTCGGTGGTGATTTTTTGCTTCATGACGTCATCCGGTTAACAAGTAAATTGATATTACTCGCTTTCCGAATAAAATAACTTTACTTGCAATCCCGATAGTTTATTTTTTTTGATAACCGGCATCCCGACTGACGGCCTGTTCGTCTGGTTTTTTGATTCGATGCAAGCGCACACCAACTTCATTTCAAACATCACCCGCCGGCGTCTGGCCGCTGACGATATCGAGCAGGGAATGGGGGAAATTTGAAACAAACCTGTATGACTTTCTGTCGCAGCGTGCGCCAGCAGCGGGGAACGGCAGATACATTTGCATTTAAGAAATAACTGCATTAAGGTGACTATCGGTAAGTTTTTATGATTTGCACTCAATATTTCCGTGTATTCGAACGGCAAATCAGCACCGCTGCTGTGCGTCCTGCATGCAGATAATCCGGGTTTGCGATGGGCCTTCAAAGGAGTGGCGCATGAGAAACGTATTTGACAAGCAGTCCAGGCATTGGCTCAGGGTTTTGTCGGGCAGTCTGCTCACTGGTGTGCTGGTTGTCGCTGCAAGCACGCTGTCGGCAAAGGAACTGGTCGTGGCACAGGTCGCGCCGTTTGCCGGAAACCTGGCAGGTGCCGGGCGCGACTTCAATCTCGGGGTGATGATTAGCTTCGAGGAAATTAACGCCAAGGGCGGCATCAACGGAAACAAGCTGCGATTGACCTCGCGCGACGATGGCTATCGGATTGACGAAACGCTGCGCCTGGTCGATGACGTCATCGATACGGAGCAGCCGATCGCCCTGGTCGGCTTGACCGGAGACAGTAACATCGAGGCGCTGCTCAAAAAAGGCATTCTGGAACAGGCCCGGATTCCCGTGCTCGGCGTGCGCTCCGGCGCAATGTCACTGCGGCAGAACCGGATGCTGTTTCATATTCGTCCCAGTCTGCGCGATGAAGCGGCAAAAATGACCGATCAGCTTGCCAGCATGGGGATGCAGCGCATTGCGGTGTTTTATGAAGACGATTCAACCAGCCTGGAAGGTTTGGCCGGCGTGGAAGACGCCCTGCGCAACTACAAGCTGAAGCTGGTGGCCTCCGCGTCGTACAAAAAAGGCAGCGTCGACGTCGACAGCGCCATTGCCAGCATCGGAAAAGTCAATCCGGCGGCGGTGATCATGCTGTCCAACACGATCTCTAGTGTGGCATTCGCAAAGAAATTTCGCGAACAGGGGCAAACCGGCCAGTTGCTGATCGGATCGCTGACCGATGCCGAACAGTTTGCCGAGCTGGCGGGACCTTCGTTAGCAAGAGGCATTGCGGTAGCGCATATCGTTCCCAGCCCTTATCAAAAATTATTTTCGGTGGCGAACGATTTTGACCGGCTCACACTCAAGCTTGGTTTGAGCCGGGCCAGGGCGAATTACGCTTCTTTCGAGGGGTATCTGACCGCCCGTATCCTGGCCGATGCCTTGCTTAACAGTGGAACCCGCCCGACGCGGGAGACCCTGTACAAGGCGCTGGAAGCGATGCGAGATGTTGATGTCGGCGGATTCATTGTGAATTTTTCACCCACGCAGCGTTCTGGATCGAGCTACATCAACTTATCGGTGTTCGGCGTGAATGGCCGCATTCTTCAATGATGCAGACTCCGGAGAAAACCATGTTCAAACACTTTCTTTCAGCCGGCGCAGCCATGCTGACTTTTTGCTGTGCGTTGCCGGTAGCCGCGCAGGAAATATTGAAATTGAATCACACCGATGCACCCGCCGGCAGCCGGGACCGGGCCGCGCAACTCTTTTCCCGAAAAGTCGCCGAATACACCATGAACCGATATCGGGTGTTGGTATTCCATTCCGGCCAGTTGGGCAACGATGTGAAATCGCTGGAACAGCTGCAGCAGGGTACGCTTGATTTCACGGTAGGCGCGACGGGGGTCTATGCCAGCATGAACAAGTCCTTGAATCTGGCCGCGCTGCCTTTTCTGGTCGACGGTTATGAGCAAGGCTGGCAGTTTTACGATACGTCGACATGGCTCAAAGCGCAGTTCGACCTGTTGCCGGCAAAGGGCGTCCGTATCCTCGATACCTGGGAAGCCGGCTTTCGCAGCTTTACCACCAAGACCGCATTCAACACGCCTGACAGTGCACGCGGCAGGAAAATGCGCATCTATCAAAATGACATGCTGCGCTGGGTGGTGGAATCGATGGGATTCGAAGCGGTGGTCAAACCGGTAACCGAAGTCTATCTGGCGATTCAGCAAGGTCTGGTCGACGGTCAGGAAAACCCGATCGACACGATCAGCTCCCTGCGTTTTTATGAAGTCGCCCCTTTCGTGACGCTGACACGTCACATTTATAGTCCGATCCCGCTATCCATCTCGGAAAAAACCTGGCAAAGATTTTCACCGGCCGACCAGAAGGCGATCAAACGTGCGGCCCACGATGCCACGCTGTTGTCGCGCACTGAAGTACGCAATAACGAAGAAAGGCTACTGATCGAGATGCAGCAAAAAGGTGCCAAAGTGACCCGACCTGACATCGCACCTTTTCGCAAGGCCGTTGCTACCGTGTATGACAAGGCGCGCGGCGTCTACGGCGAGGACGTCGATCTGATTCTGAGCGATGCCGATAAGGTCAGAAAAATCGTCAAGTAAGCGCTCAGGTGCTTGAACGTGAAAGAGCACCAGGCTTGCTGTTCCGGGCTCTGATTTACAGGACATCACGACACGGCGCAATTGCGCCGCCGGGGGAGCGATGATCGCCCTCCCCCATCATGATTTTGCTGTTGGAGTCCGTTCGAAATGTTGACGGTTAGCTTTCCAGACGGTTGCCATGAGCATGGCTGCCGGATCATCCGGATCGACTAAGCCGATCGCTTTATCCATGTCGTGCATGGCGTTTTCCAGCAGGCCCGGACCCACCAAGTGCTCGATCGATGAAAAATGATAGAAACCCATTTTCCAGTCCGGAAACATGCGCGGGCGATCCCGCAGCGAATCGACAAGAATTAACACGCCCTCGTGCCGTCGATCCACCATGATTTTTTTAAACAGCGTGTCAATCGCATCCGGCTCACCTTCCATCAGTTGCAAGAACAAGCCATCGTGATGGAGCAGCACGCCCGACACCCCGGCCGCCTGATTGGATGCGCGCGCATGTATTAACAACTTACTGAGTTCGTCCAGCGACATACGCTGCATCGAACGGCTGACGTAGACAAGACTGCGGATTGTAGTTTGCATTTTTTCCTCCGGTCGAAATCCTAAGCCGGATCAGGACAAGACACAAGACGACCTGGTTGGTAGCGATAGGCTCGTCCGGTCCGGTATGCCGTCGCGCCATTGGCGGGGACGTTGCTGCCATCGGCATCTATCGCGACGGACAGCAGACGAAAGACATGCAAGCGGTCGTGCTGACAGAACATCGGCACTCCGCATGGGGAGAGGAAGTTTGAGACCGAACTATAGGGGAGCGGGGATTATGCAAATAATACGCAAGCGTGTTCCCCGGAAGCGCTGCGGCCCGCAGCCGGGCCTGCAGGCGCTCATCGCACACTCATGCAATTACAAGAAAACGGTGATTTTTTTAAACAACTTATATGCATAAGAATAAGAATGATCGATAGTCCATAGAGTCAACAGACAAACCGCAACACCGTCACAACAGCACATTGACAGTGGCTAGACCGGGCGGACTCAGTTTCGCCAACATAGGTTCGTTCAGCATTGCAAAGCATTTCGATTACCTCGCAGTCAAGTACAACACGGGTGAACTGCTGTTTCAGCGGGATCAACCGGTCGTGGCGAACAGCGTTCTGTCGCTCGGCGGACTGGGTGACGGCGCTGCTGCTTACCATGCATACGGCTCGGCCATCGATCAGGCACCGCCTTTCTCGGCAGTCCCGAAACCAGAAACCTACGGCATGATGCTTGCCGGTCTGGGCTTGCCGGGCTTCGTTGTACGGTGCCGCAAATCGATCTGCAGATTGGCGGCATAGTCTGCCGCTACCGTGATTCCGAAAGCTGCTCGATATCATGTCGGGCGGCTTTTCTATTTCCATGACGTACCCGCAGTCAGGGCCGGAAAACGCAGCAGCACGAAAGCATATCGATGCACAATTCAAACGCGCACAATCCCTCCTCTAACGGATTGGATTAGTCCCCCAGCGCATTTGCCACAATGACATCCGCAACTTCCAACTCATAAAACTTAATCGAGATCGTCTGGCGTCCACTTGATCTCCCGCCCCGATAAGCTCCGACACTCGTTGCTCGGGAAAACTCCGACACATGAAATGGAACACATACCCATGCTTTATTAACAAGCTGTGGTTGGATTTACACGATACAAAATACAATACTTGTTGTTTATAAAAATAACCAATAGTATCGATTTAGATATCCTGCCTTATATAATTCGAACTGAAAAGTTATCGAATATCTTCATCTCACATCAAATTTTTAGTTAATTAAGTCTTTCGAATCGCTTTTCCACATAAGTGAATACAAACTAAACAGTGGTTTTGCATGCCAATTTCTTTACTATTTAACTTGCCAAAATAGGTAGCACTCACAAATTTTGTAAACGCCACACTATTTTTAATAATCGCCCACACAATCTATCAGCTGATTTTTAATATCGATGTAAAGCACATAATTTGCATATTTACTCAAATAAAATCAGACACCTCCGAGAAAGTAGCCCAATGAAAAAATCAACCTACCTTGTCTCATTTTTTACGACTCTACTCGCTGCCTGCGGTGGAGGAGGATCATCCGACCCAGCACCTGCGGCATCAGTACCAGAAACTACACTTTCTCCCACGTTTGGTGCCTGTTTTGAGTTAAAGCCAGGTGTTAAATTTATAACCTCTAACGGCTATAAAAAAACAGTCGTTCAAGAAATGTTCAATGGAGTAAGCGCGTTTGGTGTAAATGAACGCAGGCCTAACGATACAAATTTTGGCACCAATTACTGGGTAATCAGCGGTGGATTCGTTCATTTTCTTGGATCAGTTGATTATGATGACAGGGGTCTCTTGAGTAGCTACTTCGTCTATTCAAACAGCTCGCAGATTCCATTGAATATGGTGCCGGGCCAGACAATTAAACTGGCTTACACTTCCACGAACACTCGAGCTGAAAATCAAAGTGTTACGACCGAAAACAAAGACAGTTCACTTACATTTTCGGGTTTTGAAAATCTCACTCTTGGCGGAAGAGTATTTATGAATACGTGCAAAATGAAAGACCCGAGCAGTATCGCGGGACAGACGATCGTTACATGGGTAGCGCAAGGATTCGGCCTAATAGCCCGTGAAAATCAAGACGCCCAAGGCGCAATCATCAAGGATAGCCGTATTGAATTAAAAACCATCGTCGCCAATCCCTGAATACGCAGTTCTTTTTAATGATTTATTCAGTCCAACCGATTTGATGATGTAGTACTCGTCTTGGAAAACCGTGCTGTCGTTCCAAACATTCTTTCACACGGTAACAATGACGAAATCATCACGTCAAAACCTCAGCCCAGCAACTCCGCCAACGTCCGCGCAATCACCTTGGTGGCACGCCGCAAATCGTCGAGCGCCAAGTGTTCATCAGCACGCTTGGCGTTTGACTCCAGCACCGTGCGCGGTCCCGCACCATAAATCGCAGCCGGAATACCGTACGCGCCGTAAAGCCGGACATCGGTATAAAGCGGCGTCCCCGAAGTTGGAATCGGTTCACCAAACACCGCTTCGCCATGCCGCTGCAACGCGTCGACCAAGGCGGCGTTGCCGGTTTGCGGCTGCCACGCTTCGGCCAGCAGCAAGCGCTTAATGTCGACCTGGATGCCGGGCACCGAGGCAGCGGCGTCGGCGATCACGCGACGCACGTCGGCTTCGACTTCGGCCGGATTTTCTTCCGGAATCATGCGGCGATCGAGCTTGAGCACGACCTTGCCCGGCACGACGTTGGTGTTGGTCCCCCCTTCGATGCGGCCGACATTGAGGTAGGGATGGGTGATGCCGGTGACGCCGGAACGGATCGCCTTGTAGCGCTGGTTCTGCGCGTACAAGGCAGTCAGAATCGCATTCGCACCCTGCAACGCATCGATGCCGGAATCAGGAATCGCCGCATGCGCCATCTTGCCGTGCACCGTCACTTCCATCTGCAGACAACCGTTGTGCGCGTTGATGACCTGGTAGCTGAAACCGGCGGCGATCAGGTAATCGGGGCGGGTCAGCTGGTGGCGCAACAGATAGCCGGGACCGAGCTCGCCGCCGAATTCTTCGTCGTAGGTAAAGTGCAGTTCGACGCTGCCGTTGAACGCGACGCCCAGCTCATCGAGTGCGCGCAGCGCGAACGTGTAGCTGGCGAAGTCGCTCTTGCTGACCGCCGAGGCGCGGCCATATAGCTTGCCATCGATGACGGTGCCGTCATACGGACCGACGCTCCAGCCCTCGCCCGGCGGGACCACGTCACCGTGGGCATTGAGGGCGATGGTCTTGCCGTCGCCGTAGCGACGCCGCACGATCAGGTTGGTGATCGAGGCCATGCCGACGGCAGCGACCTCGGCCTGCGGTACCGGATACTGCTCGACCTCGAAACCGAAACCCTGCAGCAGGCCGGCGGTGTGTTCGGCATGCGGGGCGTTGTCGCCGGGCGGCGTGTCGGTCGGGATACGCACCAGTTCCTGGAGGAAGCGGACTTCGTCATCGAAGTGCTGGTCTATCCACGCATCGAGGGCGTGGCTGTGGTCAGGTGG
>AEPR01000366.1 GCA_000195205.2 Oxalobacteraceae bacterium IMCC9480
AGCGTTAAAAACCCCAGCCCCAGACGGGTTCCGATGTTCCAGTTTTTCATGATCGTTCTTTCATTGGCTAAGTGCAGTGTGGGAGCGATAGCTGGTGTCAGCGCAGGAGGGGCGGCATTTGCCAAAATCGCAGGGCATCATGCCTCAAATAAACTCGGTAGTTGGAATTTTTTACTGGCTAGTCAGTATTTATTTGTTGTGGATGGGCAACCAAATAATTGCCACTACAGTGCATCAGCTCTTCCGTAGTGCGATGGTTTTTATCATCTGCCTGCGTCAAAAAAGTTTATTTAAAACAACATAAAAAAGAATCTGGTTTGATAAATAAATACAAAAAGTTACTATTTATTTTCTGAAAAGTAATAAAAAATTTTACTTCCAGTATCGATGTGACGCAGCAAAGCGGTCGTCTGGGATTCACGAAGACGCCATCTCAGGGTATTTACCGGATAGCTAAAAATGAAAAATTTGAAAATTGGTAGCCGTTTAGGGATGGCATTTGCCGTCCTGCTTTTGCTGCAATTGATTGTTACCGGCGTGGGTCTATACCAGATCGGCGGACTGTCCGAACGCATGAGCTTCATCCTTGACGTGGCGAATGCCCGAATCGATGTGCTCAATGATATTGATTCTGCGGTTAGCCAGCGGGCGATAGCGGCTCGCAATCTCGCGTTGCTGCCCGATCCATCCAAACAGCAAGCCGATGTGACACTAGTTAAAGAGAGCCAGGTAGCCATAGACAAGGGCTTTAGCCGCTTGGCCGAACTGATGAAAGATCCTGCGATCACCAGTGACAAAAGCCGCCAGATGCTCGAGAAGCTGCGCTCACTCGAAGCCACCTATCTGCCCATTGCCAACAACGTCGTTGCCCTGGCCACGAGCCAAAAAACCGAGTTGGCCATCAAGGTCATCACGCAGGATTGCATGCCTGTCCTGCTGCAGGTTCACGCTCACATTGCGGCGTTTGACAAATCACTGAAAGAGGAAACCGCGGTGTCTGTGAATGCCGCAAAAACGGCATCGCAAATCGCCGTCTGGGAGTTGCTGATCATCAGCGCCTTTTCGCTGGTAGCCGGAGCCTTGCTTGGCTGGCGCATCAAGCTGTCGATTACCGTACCGCTCAATGCCGCCGTAGATGTCGCCAGGCGCGTCGCTGCGGGTGACCTCACCAGCCGGATCGAAGTGACATCAAAAGACGAGACCGGCCAGTTGCTCGGTGCATTGAAAGACATGAACGATAGTCTGACCGGTATCGTCGGCAAGGTGCGGCAGGGGACCGATACCATCGCGACCGCGTCCGCCGAGATTGCGGCCGGCAATATGGACTTGTCCTCCCGCACCGAGCAGCAAGCCAGTTCGCTGGAAGAAACCGCGTCATCGATGGAAGAGCTGACCGGTACGTCCAAGCAGAACGCCGACAATGCGCGCCAGGCCAACAAGCTGGCCTCGTCAGCCTCGGAAGTGGCGGTCAAGGGCGGTGCCGTCGTGTCGCAAGTGGTCAGTACCATGGGATCCATCAACGAATCGGCCAAAAAGATTGCCGACATCATCGGCGTCATCGACGGGATTGCTTTCCAGACCAACATCCTGGCCTTGAACGCGGCGGTCGAAGCGGCCCGTGCCGGCGAACAGGGGCGCGGGTTTGCGGTCGTCGCCAGCGAGGTGCGCAGCCTGGCCCAGCGGTCAGCGGCGGCAGCAAAAGACATCAAGGGCCTGATCAATGATTCGGTCGAAAAAGTCGATGCCGGCACCAGGCTGGTTGACCAGGCCGGTGCTTCGATGAGCGAAATCGTCGAGAGCGTGCGGCGCGTGACCGACATCATCAGCGAGATCGCCGCCGCCAGCGAAGAGCAAACTGCAGGCATCGAACAAGTCAATCAGGCCATCAGCCAGATGGACGAAGTCACCCAGCAAAACGCCGCCCTGGTCGAGCAGGCCGCAGCCGCTGCCGAGTCCTTGCAGGACCAATCCGGCAATCTGGCGGACACGGTCAGCGCATTCAAGCTGGACAACCATGGCATGGCCGGCACGGCCATCACGCGCCTGCCAGCCGGTTCAGCGGCAGGCAAACCAAGCCCGGTCAAAAAACCTTCTGTGCTTGCCCGGGTAGTACCCGCCTCCCGTACCGCTGCAGTCACCAGAAAAATTGCTGCGGCCCCGGTGGCCGCCGCTGGTGGTGAATGGGAAGAGTTTTAACAAATAGTGCCGCACAGGCCTTGTGCGAGTTCGTCGGGATGTGGTTACCAAAAGAACCCTCTATGATCGTGTTCAGAAATTTCTTCTCTGAACAAGGAACACGATGCCCCGTCCCGCCGAACGCTCCTGTTTTCTCCCCCTCGTTTGCTTGCTGATCCTGCTGGCTCTTGCCGGGCAGCGCGCCCATGCCGACGCCCCCGATCTGGCCGAGATTGTCCGCAATCCCGTCATTGGCAACTACAAGGGCTACGCCGAATTCAAGATGGCGCATTACGACAATGCCCGCGCGATCTGGGAAGCACTGGCGCAGCGCGGCAATGCCGAGGCCAATTTCAATCTCGGAATTCTTGATGAGGATGGATTGGGCGTGACCCCCGACATGGCGTCGGCTCTGCGTCACTATGAAACTGCCGCCGAAGCGGGTAGCAGTCGGGCCCAGTACCGCTTGGGTTTGCTCTATGCCACTGGTGTGAAAGTGCCGAAGGACGATGTCCGTTCCGATCAATGGTTCGCCGCTGCCGCAGAACAGGGTGATAGCGACGCGGCGGCGCGCTTGGCGCTGCGTCGTGGCGTCGTCAACACTCAGCGCGATACCGATTTCCAGCAAGCCGAAACGCTGCATGCCTCCGGCAAGTACGCCGAGGCAGTCGTGATTCTGAAGCGATTAGCGCAGACAGGCGATGCACGTTCGCAATCGCGGCTGGGCTGGATGTTCGAGGCCGGGCAGGGTGTGGCGCGCGATCTGGACAAGGCGGCGGTGCTGTTCCGGCAAGCGGCCGGACACGGCGACGCCGATGCGCAGTACGCACTGGCCGTGATGCTGCAGACCGGCAAGGGCTTGCCGCGTAATCTGATTGAGGCCGATACTTGGATGCATCGTGCTGCTGAACAGGGGCACAAGCCGGCTATGGCTGCGCTGAAGAAGGTGGCTGCTTCGTAAAGGGGTGCCCACTTTGGGGGGGTAAGCGCGGTGCGATGCCATGCACTGGTATACCTACTATTTTCCGTTCGTCCTGAGCCTGTCGAAGGAAGC
>AEPR01000365.1 GCA_000195205.2 Oxalobacteraceae bacterium IMCC9480
TCGACAGGCTCAGGACGAACGGTTTTTAATATTTTCGGTACTCACCCTAAGCCGCCGTCAACTCCCCATACAACGCCGAAAACTCACCACTAAGCTTGTGATTCTTATCCAGATGAATCATCGGCAGACACCGACCATGCGATTCGCGGATCACGATCGAGCTCGACAGTTTGCTGTTGAGCACAGGCAGACCCTCGGCAATCAGTTCGTTGACCAGCCGTTGCGGCAAGTTGGCGCGCGGCTGGAACTGGTTGACGACGATGCCTTCGATGACCAGTTCCGGATTATGGTCGGCGCGGATTTCGGCGACATTGTTCATCAGCGTATAGAGCGCCTCGCGCGAAAAATCATCGCAGTCGAACGGGATCAGGCAGGTGTCGGCGGCAATCAGCGCTGACATCGTGAAGAAGTTGTAGGCCGGTGGCGTGTCGATGATGATTTCGTCGAACTCCTTGGCCAGTTCGGTGAGCGCGTCGCGCAGCTTGTAGATCTTGTGGCGCGATTCGAGCTTCGATTGCAGGTCGCCGATCGAGGCATCGGAGGGCAGCAGGAACAGGTTCTCGAACGGGGTCGGATGCACGTAGGTGCTGGCCGGTTTCGGATAAAAACTGAAGCCCAGCATCTCTTCAAAAAATCCGGCGATGGTTGGCGTCACTTCCTTGGCCGCGTCCCCCAGCAGATAGCGGCTGGAATTACATTGCGGATCCAGGTCGATGAGCAGGGTCTTCTTGCCATCATGGGCGGCAACGGCCGCCAGGTTGACCGCAATGGTCGATTTTCCGCAACCACCTTTTTGATTGAAAATTACGCGTTTCATCCGTGTTGTCCCCGTAGTGATCGATTCATGGAAGTGCCCCGACTGGCATTGCTGCAGCATGCGGCAGCGGGCGCGTGGCCATTATGGCAAACAATGGCGCATCGAATGGCAGGTATTCGGTGATGGTTGATGATTTGATCGTTCGCAGCGGGGATGGCGGCTGCCGCGAACGGGCTATACGGCAGGTTTTTTTCTCAGGCAGGTCAATACATGTTTGAACGGATTGCGGCTTAACCAGCCCTTGCGCTCTGTGTGGAAATGGATCGGTGCGGTATCTGTACGATTGGCTATTTCCGCCCGGTGCTCAATTGCAAGGATCAATGCTGCTCTTAACTGCGCCAATTGCTCCCGCGAATGCACGAATCGCGGACCGCGTGATTTGCGGCCTTCCTCGATCAGTTCGCAGAGCTTGTCATCAAGGTTGATTCTATTAATCCGTTCGTCGGCATTTTTGCTATTGATCAGGTTCCAGATCCTGTCATAGGTAATCAGGGTGGCATTGCGGCCGATGCCTGCGTGGCTGACGATGAGCGGATGGATCTGTGCCGTGCCGGTCTGTGCTCTTGGAGTTAGCGTCGTCGGAATATGCTGCACTAGTGCCATGCGTGCCAGTTCGATTTTGTCAGCGTTCAATACGGCATCGGTAAATTTGAAGCCCGCCTGCGTGATCGGGATCCTCAGCGGTTCGGCGGATTCAGCACCGATGACCTTGACGGTCAGCAGGAACTGGCGGTATTCGCTGTCCTTTTCCTGCCGGTCCTTCAGGTCGATGACCTCGTATTTTCCGGCAATGATCAACGCCTCTTTTGTGGCTGCCTTCTGTTCACGCAGGTTTGTGAGCATCGTCAGGATCGTCGTTTCCTTGCTGTCGCTGCCACTCCGATGTGCCTTGCGGGAAACGAACTGGTAAATGCCAAGACCAGATTCAATGCCTTGCACGAGCATACGGTCCAGCAAGGAAATCTGTTGCGGCGATTGTCCTGCAGCGTAATACGGTGTCGTACTTCCCGTATTCGGGCCAATTTTGTTGGCATGGATCGCGGTCTTGCTGCCATCCATCGCGGTGATTTCGATGACGTTGTTTCGGTTGCAGTGGACCTTAGAGCTATTGACGGCCACCTGTTTTCTGTCGAACGCCCAATTCTGTGGGGGCGGGATGTTTTCGAGCCGTGCCCACAAGGCCGCTACGTCTTTCGTGGCCGCGTCGCTTGCTGCGTCGCTTGATGTAGATACTGGCCGCGGCGATTGCGAACCGTTGCTGGAGCTGGAGGAGGGGATACAGGAAAGTGGCATGGCGGATCCGGAGAGTGGGCAGTCAATAGGTCCCGGCACCACAGCGGCACCGAAACCCCCTGTCAGTGTCCGCAAGCCCGCTCCAGTTCCATCACCGCCGCTTTCTGTCGCCGCTCACCACTTCTGCGGTACAGTCGACGCCTCCCCATTCACCCAAAGCCGCAATGAAGCTAGCCACCCTCAAAGACGGTACCCGCGACGGCCAGCTTGCCGTCGTTGCCCGCGACCTGAAAACCGTCGTCCTGGCCGATGCCATCGCACCGACGCTACAACGTGCACTCGACGACTGGAACTTCATCGCACCGCAGCTCGAAGACCTGTACGCCGAGCTCAATGCCGATCGCGCCAACCGGTCATTCGCTTTCGATGCCTGCCAGTGCATGGCGCCGTTGCCGCGGGCTTTCCAGTGGGCCGATGGATCGGCCTATGTCAATCATGTCGAACTGGTGCGCAAGGCGCGCCAGGCCGAGATGCCCGACTCGTTCTGGCACGAGCCGCTGATGTACCAGGGCGGGTCGGATGATTTTATCGGGCCGACCGACGACATCGTGCTCGGCTCCGAGGACTGGGGCATCGACTTCGAAGGCGAGGTCGCGGTCATCACCGGTGACGTGACGATGGGCAGCGATGCCGAACAGTCCGGCCGGCAGATCCGCTTGCTGATGCTGGTCAATGATGTCTCGCTGCGCAACCTGATTCCAGCCGAGCTGGCCAAGGGCTTCGGGTTCGTGCAATCGAAACCGTCGTGCAGTTTTTCGCCGGTGGCGGTGACGCCGGATGAACTCGGCACGGCGTGGAAAGACAGCAAGGTGCACCTGCCGTTGCGCGCCACGTGGAATGACGTGCTGGTCGGCCAACCCCATGCCGGCACCGACATGGTGTTCAGCTTTGCGCGGCTGGTCGAACATCTGGCGCTGACGCGCAACGTGCGCGCCGGCAGCATCATCGGTTCCGGCACCGTGTCGAACAAGGATACCCGCAAGGGGTACACCTGCATCGCCGAAAAACGCTGCCTCGAAATGATCGCCGACGGCGTGGCCACGACGCCGTTCATGCAGTTCGGCGACAGGATTAAACTCGAGATGCTCGACGCCGCCGGCAAGTCGATTTTCGGCGCGATCAGCCAGACGCTCAAGCAGGCGGCACCGGTCATCCGGCGCGGCCGTCATGCCTGATACCAACAAGGAGAGTCACATGAATACCCTCGCCAGTACCGCCACCGGTCAGCTCGCCGCCCTGCCTGCCGCCGTCCCGATCAACGGGCTGCATCATTTTGCCTACCGCTGCCGCGACGCCGAAGAGACGCGCCACTTTTACGAAGACGTGCTGGGCTTGCCGCTGTTTCATTACATTCGCGCCGACACCGTGCCGTCGACCGGCGAGTACTGCCCGTACGTGCACATTTTTTTTCGCATGACCGATGGCTCCTGCCTGGCCTTCTTCGACCTCGGTGACAACCAGCTGGCCGCGCCCTCTGCCAACACGCCGGCGTGGGTCAATCACATTGCGATGCGGGTCGATAGTGTCGAGCAGCTCGAGGCCATGAAGACCCGTATCGAAGGCCATGGTATCGAGGTGCTGGGCGTGACCGATCACCGGATTTTTCGCTCGATTTATTTCTTTGATCCGAACGGCATCCGGCTTGAACTATGCGCGCAACTGGCCGATCCGCAGCAGATGCAGCAGGAGCAGCAGGGCATCCACGAGCGGCTCGATGCCTGGTCGCGCGAGAAGTCGTTGCGGCTGGCCGTGGTCCGGCAGGCGCTGCTGGGTTGACCGGTACGGTATGCTGCGCGCTTCGCTGTTCAATGCTTAGCCCTGGAATCCTGATGCCTTCACTTTTGCGTACTAGCCTGATCGCCGCCAGCCTGCTGCTGTTTGCCACCGCCGCCACCGCGCAACTGCGGATCGGCGTGACGATTTCGACCACCGGCCCGGCCGCCGCGATTGGCGCGCCGACCAAAAACGCGATGCTGCTCTGGCCAAAAGAAATCGCCGGCCAGAAGGTCGAGTACGTCATTCTCGATGACGGCTCCGACGTGACCAACGCGGTGCGCAATGCCCGCAAGCTCATCAGCGAAGAAAAAGTCGATCTGATCGTCGGCCCCAACACCACGCCGAATGCGCTGGCGATGCTCGACGTGGTGGCCGAAAACAGTACGCCACTGATCACGCTGGCGGCTTCGGCGGCCATCGTCGAACCGATGGATGCGAAGCGCGCCTGGGTCTTCAAGATGCCGCAAAACGATAGCCACATGGCGACCATCCTGACCCAGCACATGGCCGATACCGGCATCCGCACCGTGGCCTTCATTGGCTTTGCCGATGCCTATGGCGAAGGCTGGTGGCGCGAGTTTTCCAAGCTGGCCGAGCTGCGCAAGATCAAGGTCGTGGCCAGCGAACGCTATGCCCGCAACGACACTAGCGTCACCGGCCAGGTCCTGAAAATGATGGCGGTCCACCCCGACGCCATCCTGGTCGCTGCCTCGGCCACGCCAGCGGTGCTGCCACAAAAAACGCTGGTCGAACGCGGCTACAAGGGCCGCATTTACCAGACCCATGGTATCGGCACGCTGGACTTTCTGAAGGTCGGCGGCAAGGATGTCGAAGGCACGCTGTTCCCGACCGGACCGGCAGTGGTGGCACGCCAGCTGCCGCCGACCAATCCGGTGCGCAAGGTTGCCTTGCAATTCACCGATCGCTATGAAGCGGCCTATGGCACCGGCAGCGTGACCCAGTTCGCCGCCGATGCGTGGGGTGCCTATATGCTGATCGCCAACGCGGTACCGCAGGCGCTGAAAGTCGCACAACCTGGCACACGCCAGTTCCGTGCCGCGCTGCGCGATGCACTGGAAAACACCCGCAACCTGACCGTGCCGCAAGGCGTGATCAACATGAATCCGCAAGACCATGTCGGGCTCGATCAGCGCGCCCGCGTGATGGGCATCATCAAGGACAACAAGTTTGCGTATGCCTTCGGCGGATGATGCCCGCCTGATGAAACGAGCGTCTTATCGATAATTCGACCCTGTGGTTCCTGATCGTCGGTTCCTTGCTGGTCGTGATGGCCTTGATGGAATCGCTGCTGCATAAACTGCCGTTCAGTCCGGCCATGCTGTACCTGCCAGTCGGCTATGCACTCGGGCCCGGCGGCATCGGCCTGATCGACCTCGACCCGGTCCGGCATGCCGGCGCGCTGACCCTGGTGACTGAAATCGCATTGCTGATTTCGCTGTTCACGGTCGGCCTCAAGTTGCGCCTGCCGCTCAGCGACCGGCGCTGGTGGATGCCGGTGCGACTGGGGACCTTGACGATGCTGGTGACGATAGGCTTGCTGACAGCCGTCGGGGTATTCCTTCTCGGCCTGTCGCTCGGGCCGGCGATTCTGCTGGCGGCCATCATTGCGCCTACCGATCCGGTGCTGGCATCGGACGTGCAGGTGCAGGACCCGCGCGACCATGACCGGCTGCGTTTTAGCTTGTCCGGTGAAGGCGGCATGAATGACGGCACCACGTTCCCGTTCGTGATGATCGGACTGGGCCTGATGGGCGTGCCGATGGCGGCGCGGTTCACGGGTGCCGGTGCAATCGGGATGGTGTTGTGGGGGATTGCGGCCGGGCTGCTGTGCGGCTGGCTGGTCGGTCGCCGGGTCGGACGCTTGGTCCTGTATTTGCGGCAGCGCCGTCAACTGGCAATGGGCATGGAAGAGTTCCTCACGCTGGGTTTGATCGCGTTGTCGTTCGGGATCGCCGAACTGATCCACGGCATCGGGTTTGTCGCCGTGTTCGCCACCGGAGTGGCGATGCGCCGCATCGAGCATAAGGCCAGTGGTGTCGAGGCCGATGTCACGCTCAGTGATCAGGCCATCGACGCCGCCAACATGACGGAAACCGTGCTTGGCTTTAATCAGCAACTGGAACGGCTGGCCGAATTTGTCGTCGTTCTGCTGCTGGGCATTCTGCTGTCTGGCTATGGCGTGTCGTACGAAGGCATGCTGGTGGCGGTGCTGTTGCTGGTGGTGATACGGCCGGTGGCGGTCAACCTGGCGCTGCTCGGTGCCACGGTGACGCGCTCTCAACGGCTGCTGCTGAGCTGGTTCGGCATACGCGGTATCGGTTCGCTTTACTATCTGATGTTCGCATTGCAATACGTGGCGTCGGTGAACCTCGGCAGTCGCATGGTGAGCGAGCGCTTCGTGCCGCTGGTGCTGACGGTGCTGGCGGTGTCCATCGTCGTCCACGGCATGTCGTCGACGCCGCTGATGCAGTGGTATCGTCGTCGCCGCCGTCCCGCCTGAAGGTCCATTCACAGAAAGTGGTCATGGTTATTGATGTTGCTGTCCTTGTCATCGTTGCGGGCCTGTTCAGCCGGCCAAGCGCATGATCCCTACCCGCAAATCCCTCGATGGTCTGGGCGCTGCCCTGATGCTGATCCTCTGTCTTTGCTGGGGCTTGCAACAGGTGGCGATCAAGATCGCGGCGCCCGACATGGGCACCGTGTTGCAGACCGGTGTGCGCTCGCTGATTGCGGCACTGCTGGTGAGTGCATTGATGCTGTGGCGCGGCTCGTCGTTTTCAATGCGGGACGGCACTTTCTGGCCGGGGCTGGGAGCCGGTGCGCTGTTCGCGGCCGAGTTCGCCTGCATCGCGCTGGCACTGACGCTGACCAGTGCCTCGCACGTGGTGGTGTTCCTCTACACGGCACCGATTTTCACGGTACTCGGCTTGCACTGGCTGGTACCCGGCGAACGGCTGCACAGTCGCCAGTGGAGCGGCATCCTGCTGGCTTTTTTCGGGATCGCGCTGGCGTTTTCCAGCGGCTTTGAGGCGAGTGTTTCGTCGCAGGTCTTGCTCGGTGATGCGCTGGGTTTGCTCGGTGCGATCATGTGGGCCGCGACGACGATACTGATCCGCCGTTCCAGTTTGTCCGAAGCCGCGCCGACCCGCACCTTGCTGTATCAGCTCGGGGTGTCGGCGCTGCTGCTGTTGCCGCTGGCCGGCGCGATGGGGCAGATGGGACGCGTCTCGATGACCGGACTGAGCTGGGCCAGCCTGCTGTTCCAGACCGTGGTCGTGACGTTTGCCAGTTATCTGGCGTGGTTCTGGATACTGCGCAATTACCTGGCATCGCGCGTGTCGGTGTTTTCATTCCTGACGCCGTTGTTCGGCGTGGCCTTTGGCGTGCTGATCCTGCATGAATCCGTGGGCGCGCGTTTTTCGATTGGCGCGCTGCTGGTGCTGACGGGGATAGTCCTGGTCAACCGGCGCTAAGGGCTGCGCGCATGCTGTCAAATTCCTACAACTACCAATAGTTTCGATTAAGTAATTACCAATACGTTGGAAAAGACGTGGTCGTGCGGCATACTTTATTTCATGCTTTTTAGAAATATTCGTCAGCGCGCTTCCATTCGATGCCGTGTCGGTGGAAATCATTTCATTCTCCTGCAGGAGTTTCCATGACACGTCGTTCCGCCTTTGCCGTGCTCTCCATGGGCTTGTTGATGACCGCGCTGTGGTCCGGCCCGGTCCGGGCTGCCGCCACCCTCGTCGATACCGCAACCATCAATAGTGGTGATACCGCCTGGATGCTGACGTCGACGGCACTGGTGCTGCTGATGACGATTCCCGGACTGGCGCTGTTTTACGCCGGCATGGTGCGCAAGAAAAATGTACTCGGCACGATGGCGCACAGCATCGTGACGGTGGCCATCGTCAGCGTCTTGTGGGTGGTGGTCGGCTACAGCCTCGCGTTCACACCCGGTTCGATGTTTCTCGGCGGGCTGGACCGCGTGATGCTGGACGGGATGATGTTCCTGAAAGAGGCCGGGAAGTTATCCGTCAGCCCGCTGGCCCCCACCATTCCCGAGAGCGTTTTCGTGATGTACCAGATGACCTTTGCGATCATCACGCCGGCCCTCATCACCGGTGCCTTCGCCGAACGCATGAAGTTTTCCGCACTGATTCTGTTCATCATCATCTGGTCGCTGGTGGTCTATGTACCGATCGCCCACTGGGTCTGGGAGCCGGGTGGCTGGCTGGCGACGGAGGGCGTGCTCGACTTCGCCGGTGGCACCGTGGTGCACATCAGTGCCGGCATTTCGGGCCTGGTCGCCGCACTCATCGTGGGTCCGCGGATGGGCTACGGTGACGAGCCGATGCCGCCGCACAATCTGGTCCTGACGCTGATTGGCGCGGCGTTGCTCTGGGTGGGCTGGTTCGGTTTTAATGCGGGATCAGCACTGGCTGCAGACGGTCGGGCCGGTATGGCGATGCTGGTTACGCAAGTGGCAACCGCCACCGGCGCGCTCGGATGGATGGCCGCCGAATGGCTGCGGCGCGGCAAGCCATCGGTGCTGGGACTGGTGTCCGGTGCGGTGTCGGGACTGGTGGCGATCACGCCGGCATCGGGTTTCGTGGGGATTTCCGGTGCGCTGGTCATCGGGGTCGTGGCGGGCGTGGCCTGCTATCTTGGCGCGACCGTTCTGAAGGGATGGCTGGGGTATGACGACACGCTGGATGTGTTCGGCATCCACGCTATCGGCGGCATCACCGGTTCGCTGCTTACCGCGGTCTTTGCCGACAAGGCGATCGGCGGGGTGTCGACGACGCTGGCAACGCAGGCGTTCGGTGTCGGCCTCACGATCTTGTATGCGGGAGTAGCAACCGCCGTGATCTTGATGCTGGTTAAGATGCTGGTCGGATTGCGGGTGGGCAGTAGCGATGAAGTCGATGGCCTTGATTCCGAGCAGCACGGCGAATCGGTATCGTGATCTTTGCGATCAGGTGACTTCAACGGAGACGCCATGAGCGACCTCAGACAACCCAATCTTGAATATTTCGAAACGGACCAGGTCAAGTTTGCCGTGCATTTATGGAAGGCAAACAAAAAGGCTGGTGGCGCTGATTTCGATGTCTTGAAATTTGTCCAGCAATGGGCTTACGCCGATGCCGTGCTCGGGCAGGCGCTGCTGTCGGAGGACGAGGCGGTATCGGGTAGCGCGCTGCAACTGACGCAGTTGCGTGTGCTGTTCATGGCACGGTATCCGGCGCGTGCACTGACTTGCGGGGCAATCGTCGATGCCGCACCAGCGCAGACGACACCTGATCCGGCTGCGCCTAAACGGTCGTATCTGAAGGGGATCCGCTGATCGCGTGCCGTCATTAAAAATGCACGGCAAATCGCATCAACGGATGAACGCTTGATGAACCAGGAACGGGAATTGGGGAAATAAGGAAAGGTCAGTGGGGCGACCGACGGGGCTCGAACCCGCGACAACCAGAATCACAATCTGGGACTCTACCAACTGAGCTACAGCCGCCACTGATGAAGACTTCCTCTGCTGCTGCGTTGAGGAAGAGGCCGAATTATACAAACATGTCGGCAGGCTGGCAATTACTAATTGCCTGAATCAGCCGGTATTTGCGGGTATCGCCTCGTGTCAAACATCGGCATGCAGGACACGCACCGTCAAGCCAAGCAAGCGCAGGAAAGCGCGTTCCAGATCGACTGCGTTTGCGCTCGACAGACCGGCGACCGATGGTGCGCCGTCCTGTCGCAATAGTCCCTGAATATGCAGTTGGCTGGCCAGTTGCCGTGCAACCGCCGCGCCGGTGTCGATGAGGGTCACGCTATTTGTGCTGTGCGCGCTGGCGATCGCGGCGATCTGTTCCTGCACGAAGGGATAGTGGGTGCAACCGAGCACCAGCGTATCGGCACCCTGGTCCAGCAAGGGCAGCACGAAGCTGCGCAACAGGGCCATTGCATCGGGCAGATGCATGCTGTCCTGTTCAATGCGCAGGGCCAGTCCCGGACACGGTTGGGCTAAAAAAGTGACGCCGGTAGCAGCCGACAATGTCATACGCAGACGGGCAAAACGTTCACTGGCCAACGTCGCTTCGGTGGCCAGTACACCAACGATTCTGGAGGCAGAGACAGCCGCCGCCGGCTTCAGGCCGGGCTCGACACCAACCACGATCAATGCCGGATACGCGTGGCGCAATGCGGCAATCGCTGCGGCGGTGGCGCTATTGCAGGCCACCACCAGCGCCTTCACCTGATGCGCAACAAGCAGGGCGCCGATGGCCAGTGCGCGTTCTTCGATCTGCTGTTCCGGTCGTCCGCCATAGGGCGCAAACTGCGCATCCGAAAAATACAGCAGCGCCTCCTGCGGCAGGTTGGCGCGGATATGGCGCAGTACCGACAGGCCGCCGATGCCGGAATCAAAAACGCCGATGGGCGCGTTGGCAGCCATCGGCGTTGTCGTCATGATGCGTGCCAGGATCAGGCAGCGACGACCGGGATCTGGCTCAGTGCCGAATGCGCGATCTTTTCCTGCCATTCTTTCGGTCCGGTGTTGTGCACCGAGATACCGCTTGAATCGACTGCTACCGTGACCGGCATGTCCTGCACGTCGAATTCGTAAATCGCTTCCATGCCCAGGTCGGCAAAGCCGACCACGGTGGCCGATTTGATCGCTTTCGAGACCAGGTACGCGGCACCGCCGACGGCCATCAGATAGGCCGACTTGTGCTTGCGGATCGATTCGATCGCTTCCGGTCCGCGCTCGGCTTTGCCGACCATCGAAATCAGACCAGTTTGTTCCAGCATCATGTCGGTGAATTTATCCATCCGCGTGGCGGTCGTCGGGCCGGCCGGACCAACCGCTTCGTCGCGTACCGGATCGACCGGACCGACGTAATAGATCACGCGATTGGTGAAGTCGACCGGCAGTGCTTCGCCTTTGGCCAGCATGTCCTGGATACGCTTGTGCGCGGCGTCGCGACCGGTGAGCATTTTGCCGTTCAGGAGCAGCGTCTGGCCCGGTTTCCATGAGGCGACTTCTTCCTTGGTCAATGTATTGAGGTCGACGCGCTTTGATTTCTCGGTGTCGGCAACCCACTTCACATCCGGCCAGCTGGAGAGCAGCGGCGGTTCCAGATACACCGCGCCGGAACCGTCGAGCACGAAATGCGCATGGCGGGTAGCCGCGCAATTCGGAATCATCGCCACCGGCTTCGAGGCCGCATGGGTCGGTTGCATCATGATTTTTACATCGAGCACGGTCGTCAAACCGCCAAGGCCTTGCGCGCCTATGCCGAGGGCATTGATCTTGTCGCACAGTTCGATGCGCAATTCTTCGGTCTTGTTTTGCGGGCCGCGCTGGCGCAGTTCATACATGTCGATGTCTTCCATCAGCGACTGCTTGGCCATCAGCATCGCGCGTTCGGCGGTACCGCCGATGCCGATCCCGAGCATGCCCGG
>AEPR01000364.1 GCA_000195205.2 Oxalobacteraceae bacterium IMCC9480
CATTGCCGGGTAGCTAAGTTCGAAAGAGATAACCGCTGAAAGCATCTAAGCGGGAAACTTGCCTTGAGATGAGATTTCCCAGGAACTTGATTCCTTTGAAGGGTCGTTCGAGACCAGGACGTTGATAGGCTGGGTGTGGAAGTGCAGTAATGCATTAAGCTAACCAGTACTAATTGCCCGTAAGGCTTGTCCCTATAACCTTGATGGGTTAGGAGACGACGAGTATGGCGTATGCGATTGTTGATGCATCACGCCCGCTAACTGCACACTGAAGATGATTTCAAGGTGTG
>AEPR01000363.1 GCA_000195205.2 Oxalobacteraceae bacterium IMCC9480
CCCGATCAACAACAACCGCTGCCACACAGACCATCAATGACTGTCACCCAAGACCTCTCTTTTATCTCCCTCATCGCCAACGCATCGATACTGGTGCAATTGGTGCTGGCCCTGCTGCTGACTGTCTCGGTCATGAGCTGGACCTATATTTTCCGCAAGGCCTTTTCAATCAAGAATGCGCAAGCGCAGACTGAAGAATTCGAGCGCGCCTTCTGGGCCGGCGGAGATCTCAACACGCTGTATCAGGACGCCGCCTCCAATCGCCGCCGCAGCGAAGGAGCGACCGGTGCGCAGGAACGCATTTTTGCCGCGGGCATGAGCGAATTCAACAAGGGCAAGGCATCGCTGTCGAACCGCAATCCCGGCGATGCCAGCCAGTTGATTGATGGTGCGCGACGCGCCATGCGCGCAGCCTATCAGCGCGAAATGGATGCGCTCGAATCCCATCTTTCATTCCTCGCATCGGTCGGTTCGGTCTCGCCCTACGTGGGCTTGTTCGGCACAGTCTGGGGCATCATGAACGCCTTTCGCGGCCTGGCCAATGTTCAGCAAGCGACCTTGTCGGCCGTCGCTCCCGGCATCGCCGAAGCATTGGTCGCCACCGCCATCGGCTTGTTCGCCGCGATTCCCGCCGTCGTCGCCTACAACCGCTTTTCGCATGATGTAGACCGCCTGTCGATCCGCTTCGAAAGTTTTGTCGAAGAGTTTTCCAACATCCTGCAACGTCAGGCACGCTGATCATGAGCTCATCGATGCGCAGCAGCCGTACCCGCAAATTCAAGGCCGATATCAACGTCGTCCCGTACATCGACGTGATGCTGGTGCTGCTGGTTATTTTCATGGTGGCCGCGCCGATTACCAACCCCGGCGTCATCAATTTGCCGACAGCCGAAAAATCATCGCTGCCGCCATCGGAATACATCCAGATTTCACTGAAGCCTGACGCCGCGTCCACGATCGGCATCAATGGCCAGAAAAATACCGCTGCCAACCAGCAGACCACCAGCAGCCGCAAGGATTTGCTGGAACGACTCAAGGCGCTGCATGAAGCCAACCCGGACATGCCAGTCATGATTTCCGGCGACAAGGAAAGTCGCTACGAAGAAGTCATCAGCCTCATTTCCGAAGCAAAGAAGTTCGGCATCACACGCGTCGGCCTCGCGACCAAGTCCTGACATGGTCATGAAACCCGTTGCACAGTATGTGATACCCAAAGAACCCGGCCGCTGGCGCGCGATCGCACTGGCTGCAGCCGTGCATGGCGCGCTGCTGGTCATGCTGTGGATAGGCGTGCGCTGGCAAAACGAGTCGCCGCTGGTTGTCGAAGCCGAAGTCTGGAGCCCGCAAGTGCGCGAAGCCGCGCCCAAGCCGCAGCCTGAACCTGAGCCCGAGCAGCCACCGAAACCCGTCGTCAAGGAAGTACCGGAACCGGTCGCGCCGCCCAAGCCGGTCGAAAAAGTCGCACCCGTTATCAAGCCGCCTGTGATCGATCCCGACATCGCGCTGGAGCAGGAAAAGAAGCGCAAGGCCGAGCTGCTCAAAGAGCGCATCGAAGAAGAGCGCCAGGAAAAACTGAAAAAACTGGCCAAGGAAAAACAGCTGGAGAAAGACAAGCAAGACAAGCTAGAAGCAAAAGAAAAACTGGAAAAACAAGCCAAGCTCGACGCCAAGGAAAAACAGGACAAGCTGGATAAACTGGCGAAGCAGGAAGCGCAGGAAAAGGCTGACCTGAAAAAAGCCGAGCTCGACAAGAAGCGCAAGCAAGACGAGATCGACAACAAGCGACTGGCCAAGATCCGCGACGAAGAAATGAAGCGCATCGCCGGTGGCGCTGTCGGTCCGGGCGGCAGCGGCGATGCACCGAAAAGCCAGGGACCACGCGG
>AEPR01000362.1 GCA_000195205.2 Oxalobacteraceae bacterium IMCC9480
TATGCAGCACGAAGTCGGCTGCCGGTACTGCCAGCAACACGCCGGTCATGCCACCGATGACGAAGGTAATCATGAAACCAATCGTCCACAACATCGGTACTTCGAAGCGGATACGACCGCGGTACATCGTGAACAACCAGTTGAAAATCTTCGCCCCGGTCGGAATCGAAATGATCATCGTCGTGATACCAAAGAATGCATTGACACTGGCCCCCGATCCCATCGTGAAGAAGTGATGCAGCCACACAATGTAGGAAAGAATCGTGATGACCAATGTCGCGTAGACCATCGACGTGTAGCCGAAAATCCGCTTGCTCGAGAAGGTGGCGACAATTTCGGAGAACACACCAAAGGCCGGCAAGACCAGGATGTAGACCTCCGGATGACCCCAGATCCAGATCAGGTTCACGTACATCATCGAATTTCCGCCAAGGTCATTGGTAAAGAAATTGGTGCCGACCATGCGGTCCAGCGACAGCATGCCAAGCACGGCAGCCAGTACCGGGAAAGCGGCGACGACGAGAATGTTGGTGCACAGCGAGGTCCAGATAAAGATCGGCATTTTCATCAGCGTCATGCCGGGTGCGCGCATCTTGACGATGGTGGCGATCAGGTTAATACCGGACAGTAGCGTCCCTACCCCCGCCACCTGCAAGGACCAGATGTAATAGTCGACCCCCACATCCGGACTCGAGAGTATCCCTGACAGCGGCGGATAGGCCAGCCAACCGGTACGGGCAAATTCACCCACGAACAGCGAAGCCATCACCAGCATGCCGCCGAACGCGGTCATCCAGAAACTGAAGTTGTTCAGGAACGGGAAGGCCACATCGCGTGCACCGATCTGCAGCGGAATGACATAGTTCATCAGCCCGGTCACCAGCGGCATCGCGACAAAGAAAATCATGATCACGCCATGCGCGGTGAAGATCTGGTCGTAGTGATGTGCCGGCAGAAAGCCGCCCGAATCACCGAATGCGAACGCCTGCTGGGCCCGCATCATCAGTGCATCGGTAAAGCCGCGCAGCAGCATGATGAGCGCAAACACGATGTACATGATGCCGATACGTTTGTGGTCAATGCTGGTAATCCAGTCGCGCCAGAGCGGTCCCCACAGCCGGAAATACGTCAATGCACCTAGCACTGCCGCGCCGCCTAGACCTACCATCAGGAAGGTCGCCAGAAGGATGGGCTCATGCAAGGGAATCGCTTCCCAGGTAAGCCTTCCGAAAATCAACTTCGTCAGATCCATATTATTGAACATCGTTTTTTCCTGAAACAAAATGAAGCTGCCCGGCAGGCGAGCAACGAGGCAGTCGCACCATAGCGACATACCCGGACAAAACCGTCCGCTGGTACTGATACTGATACTGCAAATTATTCTTTGGCATTGCCATGCCCCATCGCCGCGTGGGCATCTTTCATCATCGTCGCGTCCATGCAGGGCTGACCGGCACCGACGCAGCGATTGACGATGGCATGGAACAGATCGGCGTCAACTTCACCGAAGCGCTGCACAGGCACGCGCTCGCTGGGCTTCTCGAGTAACACATAGCCAGCGCGGTCAAGCGACTTGCCCTGGCTGCGTACTTTTTCAACCCAGGCATCAAAGCCCTGCTGGTTCATGCCATGAAACTTGAAGCGCATGTCCGAAAAACCGGCACCGCTGTAATTAGCCGAGAAGCCGTCGAACTCGCCCGGTTTGTTGATGACGGCATTGAGCGAAGTCTGCATGCCCGGCATCGCATAGATCTGGCCGGCCAGTGCAGGGATGTAGAACGAATTCATCACGGTCGATGCGGTGATCTTGAAACGGATCGGCACGTCGACCGGTGCCGCCAGTTCATTAAGACTGGCAATGCCCAGTTGCGGGTAGATGAACAACCACTTCCAGTCGAGTGCCACGACCTCGACGATCAGCGGCTGGGTCCCTGCAGGGATCGGGCGGGCGGCGTCGATGTGGGTCAGTGCCCGGTATGGATCAAGCTTGTGGGTACTGATCCAGGTGATCGTGCCAAGCACGATGATGATCAGCAGCGGCGCGCCCCAGATCACCAGTTCGAGCCGGGTTGAATGGTCCCAGTCCGGCTCATAGATGGCAGCGGTATTGCTCTTCCGGTAGCGCCAGGCGAACAGGATAATGAGCGCAATCACCGGCACGATAATGAGCAGCATCAGCAGCGTCGAGACAACGATCAGATTGCCTTGCTGCTGGGCGATATAACCGGAAGGACTCAGCAAAACCGTATTGCATCCGGCAAGCGGGAGAGCGGCAGACAGTAGCAGCAGGCGGCGTAAATTCAGGGCAATCATGCTAGAAAATCCAGTTCGATATATCAGAGTGTGCTAAGTTAAATCCAACGTCCGGTTCGCACAATTGGACGTTTTGTCCACCCCCCCTGAATACAGAGACTCGAAGGCACCAAGACCATGCACATCCAACAGGGACAACACACCGGCACTGCCGGAGCAGCCCAGACACACTCCAGCGTCAGAGACCGGCATCACGCCAACCATGACCACAGCGTCATCAAGCCCGCCGAAATCGCCGTCGGCGTCATCATCGGCAGGGCCTCCGAATACTTCGATTTTTTTGTCTACGCGATGGCCTCGGTACTGGTCTTCCCGTCGGTATTTTTTCCATTCGCGTCGCCGCTCGACGGAGCACTGTACGCCTTTATGATTTTTTCGTTTGCCTTCCTCGCGCGCCCGCTCGGCACCGTGCTGTTCATGGAAATCCAACGTCGCTTCGGACGTGAAGTGAAGCTGACGCTAGCCCTGTTCATCCTCGGTATCTCAACCGCAGGAATCGCCTTCCTGCCCGGTTATGCCAGCCTAGGCAGTGCCTCTATCGTCGTACTGTCGCTGCTGCGGATCGGCCAGGGCATTGCCATCGGCGGCTCGTGGGATGGCCTGCCATCGCTGCTGGCGCTCAATGCGCCACCGGAGCGACGCGGCTGGTACGCGATGCTCGGACAACTGGGCGCGCCGATCGGCTTCATGGTCGCCGGCGGCTTGTTCGCCTACTTGCTCACTAACCTCACCAGCGCGGAGTTCATGGACTGGGGCTGGCGCTTTCCGTTCTATGCGGCGTTCGCGATCAACGTGGTAGCGCTGTTCGCGCGGCTGCGCCTGGTCTCGACGAATGAATACGCCAACCTGCTCGAAGAGCGCGAACTCGAACCGACCGGCGTGGTCGAGCTGACCCGCTCGCAGGGACGCAATATCGTCATCGGTGCGCTGGCGGCTCTGGCCAGCTATGCGCTGTTTCATCTGGTGACGGTGTTCCCGCTGTCGTGGATCTCGCTGCACTCGATCCGCCCTGTCAGCGAATTCCTGGAAATTCAGATCCTGGGCGCAGCGCTGATGGCGCTTGGCGTAGTGGTCTCGGGGCTGATCGCCGACCGTGTCGGCCGCCGCACCACACTGGGTGCCTGCGCCGTGCTGATCGCCATCCTGAGCGCCTTCGTGCCCATGCTGATGAATGGCGGCGTGATGGGCGAAAATATTTTCATACTGGTGGGTTTCAGCTTGCTGGGCCTGTCGTATGGCCAGGCTGCCGGTGCCGTGACGGCTAACTTTGCATCGCGCTATCGCTATACCGGTGCGGCCTTGACGTCGGACTTGTCATGGCTGGTCGGTGCAGGCTTTGCACCGCTGGTCGCACTGGCGCTGGCATCGCACTTCGGAATGGCCTACGTCGGCTTGTATCTGGTATCGGGTGCGGTTTGTTCGCTGGCCGCGTTGCGCCTTAATCGGGCGCTGGAGATCCGGGACTGACCGGAGCGTGGGCACGACTTGTTGTGCCCACACGAGCGCACCGGAAACGCCAGTCAATTCCG
>AEPR01000361.1 GCA_000195205.2 Oxalobacteraceae bacterium IMCC9480
TGGGCACGATGAAGCCGTGCCCACCCTACCAAATGCGAGCGTTTTTAAATCACTTCAAACAATCCCGCTGCGCCCTGCCCGCCACCGATGCACATCGTCACGACGACATACTTGACGCCACGGCGTTTGCCTTCGATCAGCGCATGGCCGGTCAGGCGCGCACCGGATACGCCATATGGATGACCAACTGCAATCGCGCCACCATTCACATTGAGGCGGTCCAGCGGGATGCCAAGCGTGTCAGCGCAATACAGCACCTGGACGGCGAAGGCTTCATTGAGTTCCCACAGACCGATGTCTTCGACTTTCAGGCCGGCTTTTTTCAACAGCTTAGGAATCGCATACACCGGGCCGATACCCATTTCGTCCGGCTCGCAACCGGCGACGGCGAAGCCGCGATAAATGCCCAGCGGGGTCAGGCCGCGCGCTTCGGCGACCTTGCTGTTCATGACCACGGCAACCGATGCGCCGTCCGAAAACTGGCTGGCATTGCCGGCCGAGATCACGCCGCCGGGGACCGCGCTGCGGATTTTGGAAACGGCTTCATAGGTCGTGTCGGCGCGGATGCCTTCATCGGCCGAAATCGTTACTTCGCGGCTGACCAGCATGCCGGTGGCCTTGTCGGCGACGCCCATGATGGTCGTCATCGGGGCGATTTCGGTATCGAACTTGCCGGCCAACATGGCGGCATGGGCACGTTGCTGGCTCTGTGCACCGTAGGCATCCTGGCGCTCGCGGCTGATGTTGTAACGCTTGGCGACGGTCTCGGCGGTTTGCAGCATTGGCCAGTACAGCTCCGGCTTGTTTTGCTGCAGCCAGACTTCGCGCAGCATGTGGGTATTGGCTTCCTGCTGCACGCACGAGATCGACTCGACACCGCCGGCGGCGTAGATATCGCCTTCGCCGGCGATGATGCGCTGGGCCGCGGTGGCGATGGTTTGCAGGCCGGATGAACAGAAGCGGTTAATCGTCATGCCGCCGGTGGTGACCGGGCAGCCGGCACGCAAGGCGATCTGGCGCGCGATGTTGCTGCCGGTGGCGCCTTCAGGTGTCGCACAACCGATGATCACGTCTTCGATCTCAGCGGCATCGATGCCGGCGCGCTCGATCGCGTGCTTGAGCGCATGGCCGCCCAGCGTCGCGCCGTGGGTCATGTTGAAAGCACCTTTCCAGGATTTGGCGAGTGCGGTACGTGCGGTTGATACGATGACTGCGTCGGTCATTTGGGTCTCCTGAATGGGATTGGGGCGGGCTGTCGCTTGGACTGGTACTGCAACGGGAATCGAGAATAGCATGATTAAGTACGATCGTTCGCAAAATTATTCCGCAGCCGCCAGACCCGAAAACCGGCGGCCGGCGCGCTGCAAGAATCCCGTAAGTTTTGCATTGCACACTCCGATGCAGCATCACAGTCGTCACAACAAGTGCGCAGCCGCCAAGCGCACATCGATACTAAATAGACCATCAGGAGACAACCATGGCTACAGCAGCACCGGCATCACACAAAATTACTCCGGAAGAGCGCAAGGTGATTTTCGCCTCGTCGCTCGGCACCGTTTTCGAGTGGTACGACTTCTATCTGTATGGCTCGCTCGCGGCCATCATCGCCAAGCAATTCTTTGCCGGCACCGATCCGAATACCGCCTTCATTTTTGCCTTGCTGGCCTTTGCTGCCGGCTTCATCGTGCGGCCGTTCGGCGCGCTGGTGTTCGGTCGCCTCGGCGACATGATCGGCCGCAAGTACACCTTCCTCGTCACCATCGTACTGATGGGTGCATCGACCTTCCTGGTGGGTATCCTGCCGAGCTATGCCTCGATCGGGATTGCTGCACCGATCATCCTGGTCTCGCTGCGCATCGTTCAGGGCCTCGCGCTCGGTGGCGAATACGGCGGCGCTGCGACTTATGTCGCCGAGCATGCACCGGACGACAAACGCGGTGCCTTCACGGCGTGGATCCAGACTACCGCCACGCTGGGCCTGTTCCTGTCGCTGCTGGTGATCCTCGGTACCCGTACCGCGATGGGCGAAACCGCCTTCGCCGACTGGGGCTGGCGCATTCCGTTCCTGCTGTCGGTGTTCCTGCTGGCAGTGTCGGTCTGGATTCGTCTGTCGATGAGTGAATCGCCGGCGTTTGCCCGCATGAAAGCCGAGGGCAAGACCTCGAAGGCGCCGCTCTCGGAAGCCTTCGGCCAATGGAAAAACCTGAAGATCGTGATCCTCGCGCTGATCGGCCTGACCGCCGGCCAGGCCGTGGTCTGGTACACCGGCCAGTTCTATGCGCTGTTCTTCCTGACGCAAACGCTGAAGGTCGATGGCTCCACGGCCAACATCCTGATCGCTGCGTCGCTGCTGATCGGTACGCCCTTCTTCCTGATCTTCGGTTCGCTGTCGGACAAGATCGGCCGCAAGCCGATCATCATGGGCGGCATGCTGATTGCGGCGCTGACTTACTTTCCCTTGTTTAGCGGCCTCACCCACTTCGCCAATCCGGCGCTCGAAGCGGCGCTGATCAAGGCACCGGTCGTCGTCACTGCCGACCAGTCAACCTGCCAGTTCCTGTTCAACCCGACCGGCACCAAGAAGTTCACGTCGTCATGCGATATCTCGCGCACCGTGCTGGCCAATGCTTCGGTCAACTACACCAATGTGGCCGGTCCGGCCGGCTCGCTGGCCTCGGTAAAAATCGGCGATAAAGTGATTCAGAGTTACGACGCCGTCGGCTTGTCGAAAGACGATGCTGCCGCCAAGGACAAGGCCTTCAAGAAAGAAATGGGCGACGCCATCAAGGCCGCCGGTTATCCGACCAAGGCTGATCCGGATCAGATCAACAAACCGATGGTGCTGTTGCTGCTGACCATACTGGTGATCTACGTGACGATGGTCTACGGCCCGATCGCCGCGATGCTCGTCGAGATGTTCCCGACCCGCATCCGCTACACCTCGATGTCGTTGCCGTATCACATCGGTAACGGCTGGTTCGGTGGCTTGCTGCCGACCACGGCGTTTGCGCTAGTGGCTTACAAGGGCGACATTTACTACGGCCTCTGGTATCCGATCGTGATTGCTGCCGCCTGCTTTGTCATCGGCATGCTGTTCGTCAAAGAAACCAAGGACAACGATATCTACGCTGCCGATCACTGACCGGTCTGCGTTGTATCGTGAAAGCCGCCGGCCTTGTCCGGCGGCTTTTTTTTATTTGACGACGACTCACCTGGCATTACAAAATCTCGGCATATTTTGATTAGTGCCGCGGTTTTGTATAAACTATCGACCATGCTTACCAACGCTGAACAATCAATTCTGAGCCTCGCGCGCGACAAGGGGGTGATGCGCACGCGGGATGTGTCCGCTGCAGGGCAGCCGCGATCCGTGCTTGCAAAGCTAGTCCTCGACGGACGATTGTCGATGCTCGGACGAGGACTCTATGCACTGCCAGATCGACCATTCTCGGAGAATGGCGCGCTGACCGAGGTATCAATCAGGAGCGAGCGCGGTGTGATTTGTCTGATCTCTGCGCTGCGCTTCCATACGCTAACCACACAGCAATCTTCCGAAATCTGGCTGGCCATCCCCCACAAGGCCCACTCGCCGAAGTTTGCTTACCCGCCGATACGGGTCGTACGCATGTCCGGTGATGCGATGACGACCGGCGTTGAAGAAAGAGACATTGCAGGTACCCGCGTGGCTGTTTTCGGCGTGGCAAAAACAGTAGTGGACTGCTTCAAGTTCCGCAACAAAGTCGGCCTCGATGTCGCGCTGGAAGCCCTGCATGAAGCGTGGACGGGGCGGCGTGTCACCGCCGACGAGTTATGGCACTACGCAACAATTTGTCGTGTCGCCAATGTCATGCGGCCTTACATGGAAGCCCTCGGAGCCAGACCATGAATACCCCGAAAAATCTGGCGGCATCGGTACGTGCTCGCTTGCTCAACCATGCAAGGAACACAGGTGCCGATTACGGCATCATCTTGACGAAGTACGCGCTGGAGCGATTTCTTTACCGGCTCAGATCGTAGGGTGCAATAACCAAAGGGCATTG
>AEPR01000360.1 GCA_000195205.2 Oxalobacteraceae bacterium IMCC9480
TCGAAGGCGTGGATTGCTGCGTGTCGGCGGTGTTGCGGATGGATGAGGCGATGGGGTCTGCGCTGTTAAAAAAACCGGGCCTGGAGGTAATCCGCAGCCCGGTTAGTTTTTCGGCTTAACCGATGGTGTTCGTCGTGGTAGGGGTAACGACACCCCGGGGATAAAGCGCGACGGCCGAGGGTGGCTGGTTATTCTCTTTTGCCAGTAACCGGGCTAGCTCGTTCTTGGCATCCTTAAACTCAACTCCCTTCAACGGTTGGTCCTCCGCATTCTTTCCGGTGCTGAGTTCTTTGAGCAATTGTTGGATCCGCGTATCGAGAACCGGTTTATTGCCACCTACCATGTTCGGACCGTCGAGGGAATGGGCCGAAGTACTGAGCCGACGTTGGTAAAGCTCCGCTGCGACTAAGCCCGTTTTTTCATTCGACAGGCCGGGCTTCGTAAGCATATTGGTAAGAGCCGGTGTCGGCATTGGCTTAATGAGCTTGTCGAACGATGCGTTCGACAGCGTGTTCAGCGATGCACCGCTGGCTGGTGTTGGCATTATCGAAATGCTAACGTTTTTAGGTAAAGTGGCGCTTGCTTGCATAATATAAATCCTCCTGTTGATTTTTACATCGATAAAAAACCTGGTCCGCATCACCTACTTATGGCAATCACTGGAGCGGTACCGTCCCGATAATTGCTTTTTTTTCATCACCGATAGGGCCAGGTATCTGCCATACCCTCCCGAATGCCGTGCCGGTTTGAAGAGTTATGCGACCGTTCGCTCTGTCATCGTGGAGCCCCCCGGCTTGGTGTCCTGAGCAGTCGGATCTTTTGTCAACTTGCCAGTCAGTTCCGTCATTTCGTCTTTTGAGATTTTTCCCTCCTTCAGTTTTTTGAGTAACTCTTTAATTCTCTTCTCCTCAGGAGTTTCCTCCGTGTCTGGCGGCTCCTCCGCTGCGGCTGCATCCTTCTTCGCACCAGCCGCATGGCTAGGGGTCGGTGCAGCTTTTGCTGCATCCAAGCGTTTCAACAGTTCGGCAGCGATTTCTTTTTGGCGGGCCTCGTTCAGGCCAGGCGAAGCCAACATCGTCGTCAGGTCCTTGTTCGACATCGTTGACATCTTGGTCCCGAAGTCACCCGTCGACATCCCGTTTGCTTGCGTTACTGCGGCACTAGTGCCACCAACAGCACCACCGGATTGGTATGCCGTTGTACCGGATACGTTATTTGAACCGCCTACAGTCATATTTCCCATGATTTTCTCCAATAACATCTCACTTCGATGAAATAACTCACTTTATTACTTCTGCGCAGATTGCTTCAGGCGTTCATTTAAACGGCGCAGCTAAAACCAGAATGCCTGCTTATTACTCTTTTTAATCTGTTAATTAAAAATCAATAAAAGATCATAAATTAAAGATTATATTTTCTGAAATATTTTTTTATTTGCATGAATTTAGAATTAAAATACTAATCATTAAAACCTTTCGAAGACGATATATTTTCCTGCAGCACTTGAGGTGACAGGACTAAAGAGTAATGAACCCTAATTGACCATTTGCATTGCCATCACCAAAAAGCACAACACGCATTATTTATTCTCTTAAATTTTAAAATTACTGAATAATTCTGTTCACAATAATTTTTAGATTTATTTCATCTGATTTATTGCAAGTTCATACCTGACCACTTTTCGTTTCTTGAAAATTCTTCTCATACAAGCGCTCGGCGATAGCTCTTTTATCAGCGGAAAGATCTCCGCTCTTGGACAACATTAATAATTCAGATTCGGATTTTCCAAGACATAATTGGGAAAAAGAGGTGTTATTCCAGTCATTCAGGCGCGGCACAGATACGTTACCAATAGTGGTTTGAATAGTCGGGCTGGACGTATGAGAAGGAAGATTGAAAACCATTGCCATGACTTTCCCCTGAATATCAGATGATTAACTTTGTTGTCTATTGGTGTTCTCTGCGGAGTGCTGGTTCCACACTGCGAAGCCAAACTACATACCGTTGAAAGAGGGGCCAATTGAATACCGCACGTACGGCGATATCGGGTCGCGGACAGGGCGGCCCATTGGCGCTGGAGATGGCGTTGATTGAAGTAATGGCAGCTTGATTTTCAGAGCCGCGTCTGTCGGAAACGTGGCGCTTGTGCGCTTTGACGGAGTCGATTTGTGCGTATCGCCGCTGTGGCAGATCGATGAAAGAATGGATTACATCAAACGCCCAAGGTGATCATTAACGCTGCGCGGCTCACACTTGATTGCCTGTTGTTACCCCTGCGCGCTGCCCAAGCACCCGTTGCGCGATGCCGCGTTTGTCCGCACCGAGATCCGGGATATTGGCCAGCATGGATAATTCCGCATCCGATTTATGCAGGCAGAGTTGCGAAAACGAGGTGTTGTTCCAGTTGTTGAAACTGCTCACGTCGACATTGCCGATGGGGGTCGATAACGTGGCAGCAGTTGCCGTTGCGGCTAAGGGAGATGGATTGCGAACTGTTGTCATGACGGTCCCCTGGCTGGATGTGGAGTAATGCTCTTGCAGGTAGATGTTGGCAACGGAGCGGCGGTTCCACCTTGCTGGGCTACACTGCGCAATACCCCCTTTTTCAGGAACCGGATTGAACGCGCTCCCCCCCATCTCGATGACCGTCATAGGCGCAGGCCGCGTCGGCAAAACGCTGGCCCGTGTCTGCCACGACAAGGGTGCCGCCGTCATTGCGGACCTGCTCAATCGCACATTGCGCGGAGCCCAGGAGGCGGTAGATTTTGTTGGTGCCGGCAGGCCGGTGGAGACGATCGAACAACTCGCACCGGCGCGGTTATTTGTACTGGCCGTGCCGGACGATCAGATCGCCACATGCAGCGAGCGCCTGGCGGCCAGCGGACTGACCGGCCCAGACAGCGTAGTAATCCATTGCAGCGGGGCGCTGTCTTCAAGCGTGTTGCAGGCAGTGGCGGCCACCGGTGCGGCGGTGGCGAGCGTGCATCCGATCCGCAGTTTTGCCGATCCGGCGGCGGTCGCAGCGGGCTTTGATGGCACCTGTTGCGGGGTCGAAGGAGATGCCGTGGCGATGGCCTTGCTGACACCGCTTTTGCAGCGCATCGGTGCGCGCCTGATTCCGATCCGCGCAGAATCAAAAACGCTCTACCACGCTGCAGCCGTGTTCGCCTCGAACTATCTGGTGAGTGTGCTGGCGGTGGCGCAACAAGCCTATGTCGCTGCGGGTATCCCCGCTGAGGTGGCGCTGGAACTGCTCACGCCGCTGGCACGCGAGTCGGCTGAAAACGTGTTCCGGCTCGGGCCCGCCGCCGCCCTGACCGGCCCCATCGCCCGCGGCGACGTCGCCACAGTGGCGCGCCAGCTGGACGCCGTGCAGCAGTGGGATACAGGCTACGGCCAGCTTTACGAACAACTCGCCGCCGCCACAACAAGGCTGGCCGCATCACGATGACGATACCTAAACCAACTGACCACCATGCTGCTGGAAATTACTGATTACCTGAGTTTGCCCTTGAGCGAGATCGAACTGACCGCGATCCGCGCCCAGGGTCCGGGCGGACAAAACGTGAACAAGGTCGCTACGGCGATCCATCTGCGATTCAATATCAACGCGTCCTCGCTGCCGGAATATTGCCGCGAGCGCCTGCTGGCACTCAACGACCAGCGCATCACCCGCGACGGCGTCATCATCATCAAGGCACAACACGGACGCAGCCAGCAGCAAAGCAAAGCCGAAGCCTTGCGCCGGCTGCAGGAACTGATCCAGCAAGCGCTGGTCGTGCAGACCTTGCGCCGCGCAACCAAACCGACGCGCAGTTCGCAACGCAAACGCGTCGATGCAAAGACCGGACGTGGCGCAGTCAAAGCCTTGCGCGGGAAAGTGCGGGAATGAACAAGGAGGCGCGGCAACAGCGCAATGCCGAACGGCTGCAGCAACTGCATCCGGGATTCCGGTTGCGCGTACACACGATGCTGACCGCACTGGAGGCGGCCGGTTGGCATCCGCGCTGCCAGGATGCCTGGCGCTCGCCGGAGCAGCAACTGCGGGCCTGGCGCAATGGGTATTCCAAGCTGAAATTCGGTTTTCATAATGTCACCGATACCGACGGCAACCCTGCGGCACTGGCAGTCGATGTGCTTGACGATGATGCGCCGGAGTCGGCGTCACCGGTCTTTCTGTTGCAGCTGGCCGCCGCAGCCGAACAAGCGGGTTTGCGCACAGGCATCCGTTGGGGTTTGCCACGGGCGCTGGCGCAGGCAATCGACCGCGCGATTGACGCCAGTGACTGGCATGCTGCGGTCAAGCTTGGCTGGGATCCCGGCCATGTCGAAACACGCGATGTGACCGTCGCACAAGCCCGTGCCGGCCGGCGTCCGTCAGGCCCGGACCAGGTCGAGCAAACCTGAACTACCCACGTCGCTGCCATCAATCGACCAGCATTGGCGCAGCAGGCTGGCGTAGACATTCCGAAAATCAATCGCATGCCCGAGATTGCCACTGCCATCGAGCCGGTTCAGTTGCGGTGATGCGCCCAGCAGCCCGCCGTTGACACGCCCGCCCAGCACAAAATGCGCTGCCGCCGTGCCGTGGTCGGTGCCGCCGGACTGGTTTTCGCGCGGACGGCGGCCGAACTCCGAATAGGTCGAGATCACCGTCGAGTCCCAGCGATTGAGTTCGACTAGCGCCGATTTCAGCGCCACCAGTCCGTCGGCGAGCTGGGTCAGTAATCCGGCCTGTGTCCCGTTCTGGTTCTGGTGGGTATCGAAGTTACCCAATGTCAGGCGCAGCACCGCCACCGGTTTGCCGGTTTGTTCGCCATTGCCGATCACCTGCGCGGCGGTCCTGACGACATCGCCGAACGCACCTTTCGGAAATACGGTCCGCAAGGCGACCTTGCCCTGCGTCGGTCTCATGCCATCGGCGGCCTTGACGATATCGGTTTCGACTTTCATCAGGTGATCCAGTGCGGCATTGCCATGCGTGTTGGCCGGCATCGCGAGGCGGGCATTGCCGAGGAATTGGTCGGTGCTCGACAAAGCCACCGCGCGCGCCCCGCCGGCCAGCGGCCCCAGTTCCTGGCTACCGATGATGACGCCATCGGCGCTGAACGCCGCCGGTGTCGGATGGCCGGCAAACACGCGCGTCAGCCAGCCCTGCTGCAGGTATTGGTCAGACCGCGACGCGGTATCCCAGATTTCAATGGAGCGAAAGTGCGACAGGTTGGGCTGCGGATAACCGACACCCTGCAACACGGCCAATTGCCGGTCCTGCCACAGCGGCATCAACGGCTGCAGGGCGGGATGCAATCCGGTCGCGGCATCGAGTTGCAAGACCTCGTCGCGCTTGATCGCAATGCGTGGCCGCAGCGCGTAATAGGCAGGGTCGGCATACGGCACGACCATGTTCAGGCCGTCATTGCCACCCTTGAGTTCGATCAGGATCAACAGCTTGCGAAATGCCGCTGCACTGTCGGCCAGTGCCATCCGCGGCACCAGCATGGCCGCACCCAGACCAGCAGAAAAGTGCAAAAATTCGCGTCGTTGCATCTCAGGCTTTCGGTAGTTTCTTATTTCAATTGATAGACCGGATCCATCACCAGGCTGCGCAAATAGGCCGAGCCGCGCAGCGCCGCATTAGTTGGCACGCTCGGCTCCCGCGCCAGCACGACACGCTGGATGGCCAGTCGCTGACGCACATCGGGAATAGTCGTGTCGTCACTGGCAAACTGGGACAGCCAGGCATGCGGATCAAACCCGATCATGGTCGCGGCGCTGGCAAACTGGATCCTGCCCTCCCGTCCTAGCGCTTGCTGCCCCAGCAATTTGGTGCCGTCCTGCATCCGCGCCGGGACCATCGCCGCTTGCGGATCGGTGGCGCGAAATAAGCGTTCCAGCACCGACTTGCGCGCCAGCAGCGTCGTGCTGTTGATCCACGCATCGCCGCCTGGCCAGCCCTTGACATTGGGCGGATTGAACAGGTTCTGGCCCAGCTGTCCCACGGCAAAAGTGAATGGCAACGGGTCGTCGTAACTGAAGTGGAACTGGCGTATCGTGCCGACGACCAGTTCGACCGGCGATTTGATCAGCGTGGCCCGGTTGGCCTCATCCCAGAAAGCTGGCGCAAGAAACAATTCACGCAAGGCGACCTTGATCTCGTAGTGACTGTCGCGAAATTGCCGGGCGATCCGCTTGACCTCGCGCGGATCCGGCGTTGGAGAGATAAATTCGCGCCAGAGCTTGTCGACCAGGTAGTCGGCGCAGGCGGGTTGCGCCAGCAGGATGTCGAGCATCGCATCGCCATCGAGGTTCCCGCTGATGCCGAGGACGGTTTTGCTGCCATCGTCGTGCGCACCGGGCCGGGCCCTGAACTCGCCTGTGTCGCGCTCGACGCTCCAGCCTGTCAGAGCACGGGCGGCTTCCTTGACATCCTGTTCGCTGTAATGGCCCTCGCCTAGCGTGAACAGTTCCATCACTTCACGCGCAAAATTTTCGTTTGGCGCGCCTTTGCGGTTACTGGAATTATCGAGGTAGAGCAGCATCGCCGGATCCCGGGCGATCGCATGCAGCAGGGTGCCGAAGTTGCCCAGTGCCTGCTGGCGCAGCAGCACATTCTGGCGATACATGAGCTGGGTGGCACGTACCTTTTGCTGGCTCGACGTGAAGTGGTTATGCCAGAACAGCGTCATGCGCTCGGTGAGCGGTGTCGGCGTCGACAGCATCTCGCGCAACCACCATCCGCGCAGCGCAAAGGCGTGGCGCTGCTCGAGTTCGCGCAGGGCTTTTTTCTCGTCGTCGGATTTATCTTTGAATTGGGAATAAGGAATGGACGCTTCGTCGGTCCAGTCCGGTGCGGGTGACCGGGCGGTGCTGCGGGTCCCGGCTAGTACTTGCTCGACGGCCTGGCGTCGGGTCAATCCGTCGTAGCGCGCGACCTCGGAGGCATCCGGCGCGAAGCCGGTGCGGAGCAGGAAGAACCGGGCATCCGCGTCATCGAGCTGCTGCGCTGATGCAAGACCTGCCGCCAGCCAGAGCAACGCCAGCATCATGAATTTTCGGGGATGCAGTGTCAGCGCTGGCATGGTCGTTATCGCGATTAGCGTTTCTTGGCAGTGATATCGTTGTTGGCTTCGCCGATCTGGCGGCGCAGTGCCCGGCGATCATCGGCACTCATGCGTTCGCCTTGACGGCGTGACTGGTCGCCTTGCGGCGCGGACTCCTGGGGGCTGGCCTGACGCATTTGAAGCTCTGAACGATCTGTCTGTCGTTGCTCGCCACGGATGTCACGACGCAGGCGGCTGTCTTCGCGATCGTTGCCATGGGCGAAAGTCGCGCCCAAGGTCAGGACGAGACTGATGATGCAGGTACCGAGGACGGTTTTCATTTGATTTCCCTAGAGGCGGACCGGCAGGTCCGGCCGGAACGACGGTGAAGTCTATGCGCCTTTGCAAGTGGATCGCCGGTGCATTCCGTAAAGTGTGTAATATTTTGTAATGCGCCACAACTCGTGGTTTTCAAACGGATTTCTGACGTTACCATACCCCCATGAATACGACCCCCAATTCCGCCACGCCTGCTACCCCGACTGGCCATCAACCCAAAATCCTTGTCGTCGACGACGATATCCGCCTGCGGGATCTGCTGCGACGATATCTGGCCGAGCAAGGTTTCAATGTCATCACCGCCGAAAATTCCCAAACCATGAACAAGCTCTGGCTGCGAGAACGCTATGACTTGCTGGTGCTTGACCTGATGCTGCCGGGTGAAGACGGTCTGTCGATTTGCCGCCGCCTGCGTGGTGCCGGTGACATGACACCGATCATCATGTTGACGGCGAAAGGCGAAGACGTTGACCGCATTGTCGGCCTGGAAATGGGAGCCGACGACTATCTGCCCAAACCGTTCAACCCCCGCGAACTGGTCGCCCGCATCAGCGCCGTTCTGCGGCGCAAGGCACCGGATGAATTGCCCGGTGCGCCATCAGAGCGACCACAGTCATTCGAGTTCGGCGAATTCGTGCTTGACCTCGGCACCCGCACACTCAAGAAAAGCGGCGTCAGCGTAGCCCTGACTACCGGTGAGTTTTCCGTCCTCAAAGTATTTGCCCGCCATGCCCGCCAGCCACTGTCCCGTGAAAAACTCATGGAGATGGCCCGCGGTCGCGAATACGAGGTGTATGACCGCAGCCTCGATGTCCAGATCTCCCGCCTGCGCAAACTGATCGAACCCGATCCGTCGAGCCCGCTGTATATCCAGACGGTGTGGGGACTCGGTTATGTCTTTATCCCCGAGGGACAGCCGCGTTGATCCTGCTGTGACCAACTCCTTGCATCGCCCCGATAACAACCAGGCCCGGCTGGTCTGGTTTCGCAGCGGATTATTCTGGCGCACCTTCGTGTTACTGGCCTTCCTGATCATGATCAGCATGGCGGCATGGGTGGCCAGTTTGCGGATGGTCGAACGGGAGCCGCGCGCCGAGCAGCTGGCCAACCAGATCATCTCGGTCGTCACGATTACCCGCGCCGCATTGACCCATTCTGCCCCCGACCTGCGCATCGAATTGCTGTTCGACCTCGCCAGCAATGAGGGTATCCGCGTCTATCCGCTGGAAGACGATGACCTCATCGTGCCACCGCGCGACAGCACGCTGATGCCCTTGCTGCAAAACCGTATCCGCAACAAGCTGGGACCCGACACGCGCTTCGCACGCAAGGTCAACGATGTCGCCGGATTCTGGGTCAGCTTCAAGATCGATGGCGATGATTACTGGCTAATGCTCGATCGCGATCGCATCGACCGTACGCCCGGCATTCAGTGGCTGGGCTGGGCCGCCGTCACGGCGCTGCTGGCGCTGCTTGGTGCAGGGTTCATTTCGCGCCTGATCAACCAGCCACTGGCGCGCCTGAGTGCTGCTGCACGCGCGATTGCCAAAGGTCAGCAACCGGATCCGCTCCCCGAACGCGGCCCGCTCGAAGTGCGCGAAGCCAATCAAAGTTTTAATCACATGGTCGATGACCTGAACCGGATCGAGTCCGATCGCGCGGTCATACTGGCCGGTATTTCGCACGACCTGCGCACGCCGATTTCAAGGATGCTGCTGGAAGTCGAAATGGCCAGATTGAGCGACGAGGCGCGTACCGGCATGCAATCGGACCTGGCCCAGATGGACGGCATCATCGGCCAGTTCCTCGATTACGCCAAGCCCACCGACACAGCCAGTTTCGTGCAGATCGACCTGTCGCAATTGCTGGAACTCGCGGCGCAGGAAGCCGGCCGCTTGCCCGACGTGCGCGTGAGCACGCATCTTGATGCCGGCGTCACGGCTATGGGCAATCCGATCGAACTCAAGCGCGTCATCAACAACGTGATCGAAAATGCCCGCCGCTACGGCAGAACGGACAACGGCGAAGTCACTGATATCGACATCATCTGCTGCATCGAAGGCGGCAAGGTCCTCATTGAAATCGGTGACCATGGCGAAGGGATTCCCGAGTCCGAAATGGACCGTCTGCGTCGTCCGTTCACGCGTCTTGATGTGGCGCGCGGCCAGGCCAACGGGTCGGGATTGGGACTAGCCATCGTCGAACGCGTGATTCGTCGCCACTCGGGTAAACTGCACCTGCGAAATCGCCATGACCACGGCCTGATTATCGAGATCACCTTGCCAGTCGCCTGACCCGTTGTCCTACCAGATCAAAAAAACCCCCATGACACATCCTCACACCGCTCACACCATCAGCACGATTGCCGGACTCGAAGCGCTGTACGGCCTTCCCGGCGAGCGTGCCAGCCTCAAGCAGATCGACCATCTCGATGCCGTATGCCAGCGCTTCATTGCCGCTGCACCGTTCCTGCTGGTGGCCACCTGCGGCGCGGCCGGCATGGATTGTTCGCCGCGCGGCGACCAGCCCGGCTTTGTCGGCATCGACGATGCCAACACGCTGCTGCTGCCGGACCGGCGCGGCAACAACCGCATCGACAGCCTGCGCAATCTGGTTGTCAATCCGATGATCGGCTTGCTGTTCCTGATCCCCGGCGTGCACCAGTGCCTGCGCGTCAATGGTCTCGCACGCATCAGTACCGAGCCGGCATTGCTGGCGCGATTCGCGCTGGACGGCGTGCCGCCAACGAGCGTGCTGGTGGTTCGCGTCGAGCAAGCCTTCGTGCAGTGCTCCCGGGCGATCCTGCGCGGTGGTCTGTGGCCGGTCGACGCGACTCAGGTGCCGGGACTGGCGGACTTGCTGCAGGAGCAAATTGGCAGCAAAGAGTTGTCGACCGGTCTATGATGCCTGCTGTCGCCGCGCCGGAAGGCCGCGCGGTTCACTCACTCGAAGGAATCCCGCATGCAAAATTTTGACTACGCCAATCCGACCCAGATCCTGTTTGGCAAAGGCCGCATCGCCGACCTCGCCAAAGTTGTTCCTGCCGACGCGCGCGTTCTGCTGCTGTTCGGCGGCGGCAGCATCCGCAACAATGGTGTCCTCGATGAAGTGCATGCCGCGCTGGCTGGCCGCAGCTTCCATGAATTTTCAGGCATCGAACCAAACCCGAGTTATGAAAACCTGATGCAAGCCGTCGACCTGGTGCGCAAGGAAAAAATCACCTTCCTGCTAGCCGTCGGCGGTGGCTCCGTCATCGATGGCACCAAGTTCATCGCAGCGGCGGCCAACTTTGAGGGCGAGCCATGGGCCATCCTCGAAAAAGGCGGTCGCAACGTCACCAGCGCCCTGCCCTTCGGCGCGGTACTGACCCTGCCGGCAACCGGCTCGGAAATGAACAGTGGCGGTGTCGTCACGCGCAAATCGATCAAGGCCAAGATGGCGTTTTCGAGCAAGCATTGCTTCCCGCTGTTTTCCATCCTCGACCCGACCAAGACCTTCACGCTGCCTACCCGCCAGATCGGCAATGGCGTCGTCGATGCGTTCGCGCACGTGATGGAGCAATACATGACCTATCCGGCCAACGCGCCGGTCCAGGACCGTTTCGCCGAAGGCATCCTGCAAACCCTGATCGAAGAAGGCCCGAAAGCACTCGCCACGCCGGATGACTACGACGTGCGCGCCAACATCATGTGGTGCGCCACGCTAGCCCTGAACGGCCTGATCGGTGCCGGCGTCCCGCAAGACTGGGCGACCCACATGGTCGGCCACGAACTGACAGCGCTGTATGACCTCGACCACGCACAAACCCTGGCCATTGTGCTGCCATCAATGCTGCGCGTGCGCAAGGAAGGCAAGCGCGCCAAGCTGCTGCAATATGCGGCACGCGTCTGGCATCTGACCGAAGGCGACGAAGACACCCGCATCGAAGCGGCCATCGTCAAGACCCAGGAATTTTTCGAACAGATGGGCGTCAAGACACGCTTGTCGGACTACGACCTGAAAGCCGAAGTCGTTGAAGAAGTACTGGCCCAACTCGGCGCGCACAAGATGACGACGCTGGGCGAGCGTCGCGATGTGACATTGGAAGTGAGCCGGAAGGTGCTGGAACTGAGTTTGTAAGTTCGGCTCCCGGCCCCGGAAAACCCCGCGCGACGGCAACGTCACGCGGGGTTTTTTAATGTGATGGCAACATCGAAGATAAATGGATACGTGCCGCCAAAGGGAACTGGCCGGCACATTGCCTCACTCAAGGAACACGTCTACCGAGAACCCCATCCCATGCACATCAAACGCACTCAAGCCCATCCTGCTGAAGCAACACCACCGTCAAACCAGCGCCACCGGACTGTGGGGGATCCTGCAGTGGCACTACTCAAATCTGCCAGGGAGGAAGCGCCGGCAATTACCGAGCGGCCCAGATCACGCTTCCACTCCGTTGTTGCATTTGGCTCGGCAATGCCCGACTACCGCAATCGCGCCGGCGAAACGCCACTGCACATTGCCATCAAGTCAGACGACATCACTGGCGTCATCGCACAATTGCGCAAGGGAGCCGATGTCAATCTTGCGCTACCCGATGGCACCACGCCGCTGATGCACGCCGCTGCACGCGGCAATACGCGGATCGTCGAGCTGCTGCTGCAGTCCGGTGGCATCGCACCCGACGCCACCGATGCCAACGGCTGCAATGCCGTACACATGGCCGCCATCGGCAACCGCAGCGGCGTACTGCATCAGCTGATCGGCGCAACCACGATCGATCTCAATGCCAGGGCCCGCAACAACCAGAGCGCACTACACCTCGCCGCCAGATCGGGCAGCCACGCGACCTATCGGATGCTGATGGCGACGCCCGGCGTGCGTTGCGGAGCGCGCAATGACGATGGACTGACCGCGTTTGAAGAACGCCTGGCGGTGATAAATCAATGTCCCCGCGTATCAACATAGCGGTCAACAGCGAGTTCGTAGGGTGGGCACGGGTATATCGTGCCCACGCGCGCGCCCCGACGCTCGGCCAATCAGCCCACCACGTCCAGCGGAATTTTCAGATACCGCACGCCATTGGCTTCCGGCTCCGGCAGATGGCCGGCACGCATGTTGACCTGTACCGATGGCAGGATCAGCGTCGGCATCGCCAGTGTCGCGTCGCGTGCAGTGCGCATCGTCACGAACGCTGCTTCGGTGATGCCGTTGCGCACGTGGATGTTGTGGGCGCGCTCGTCGGCCACGGTGCTGACGAAGCGGACTTCACGTCCGCCCGGCAAATAGTCGTGGCACATGTATAGCCGCGTGTCGGCCGGCAAGCTCAGTACCTTGTTGATCGACTGGAACAGCGTGCGCGCATCGCCGCCCGGAAAATCGCAGCGCGCGGTGCCGTAATCCGGCATGAACAGCGTGTCGCCGACAAATGCCGACAGCTCGTCGCCCTCGCCGACCACGTAGGTCATGCAGGCCGGCGTGTGACCGGGCGTGTGCATCGCACGGCACGGGATGGTCCCGATCAGGAAGGATTCTTCATCCTCGAACAAGTGGTCGAACTGGCTACCGTCACGGGCGAAGTCGGCACCCGCATGAAACAGCTCGCCGAACACCTGCTGGACGGCGGTGATCTGTGCACCGATGGCGATCTTGCCGCCGAGCTGCGCTTGCAGATACGGGGCAGCGGTCAGATGGTCGGCATGGGCGTGGGTTTCCAGAATCCACTGGACGCTGGCACCCAGTTCGCGGACCCGCGCGATCAGCTTGTCGGCG
>AEPR01000359.1 GCA_000195205.2 Oxalobacteraceae bacterium IMCC9480
TCACCGTTTCTTCCCCGACAAAAGAGCTTTACAACGCGAAGGCCTTCTTCACTCACGCGGCAATTGCTGGATCAGGGTTGCCCCCATTGTCCAAAATTCCCCACTGCTGCCTCCCGTAGGAGTCTGGACCTTGTCTCAGTTCCAGTGTGGCTGGTCGTCCTCTCAGACCAGCTACTGATCGATGCCTTGGTAGGCTTTTACCCTACCAACTAGCTAATCAGATATCGGCCGCTCCACGAGCATGAGGTCCTTGCGGATCCCCCACTTTCATCCG
>AEPR01000358.1 GCA_000195205.2 Oxalobacteraceae bacterium IMCC9480
CCCCCCCCCACCTCGCATAAAAAATGTAACTGAACCTAGTATTAATCCATCATCTACAACAACAGGAACGAGTAGTACTACTGGCACATGGACATCTAGATGAAAACACCGGTGGTTTTTATTTTCTCATTTATTTTAAGCGCTTTAGCAATGCTTATAACCTTTATTAGTGCTATCTCTTACGAGAAATTACTATTTTTGAGCGGCATCATTGGGTTAATTGCGGCTTTTGGTTTTGGTTATGTTGCTTATGAGTCGTTAAGACTGCGTCTAATAGCGATCATTCTCATCGTTTTTCCTTTTTATGTTGTTGCTGATGCTGTATTAGGACTAAATTTTGGCGTAAGAGCTTGGTGGGTTCTTTTTAATTAAAAAATAAACATATACTTGTGCGACCAAGTCCGTTTGTGTTAGGAACTAAAAATAACTCCTGCACTAAAGTTTTATTGCTAAATGACAGCGCATTCGATTCTGCACTCACATTGACTAAAAAAGTCCTGAGATGGTCTGCCTTTTGAAACGGAATGACATCAACGTACTGCACAAGCACATCCAGCAGTGCACTAAAGGCTGGTGGGGTCATCGGCATTTCTTCAGCGAGCTCGGCTTGGCCAAATTGGATGAATACGGGCTTAACAATCGCTTCATGGTTCGGCAAACAAGTAACTAAATTACCGGCGGCGCCATGGTGAATTTATCATTTAAATCTTTACGCCCTGCAAACTAGGGTGCGATTGTTTCACTTCTCTATCTGATTGTTTTTTTCATTTCTCTCGCAAACGATTTCGTACGAAATGATAGTGAACCTCAGTTAATGCTAGCGTTTTTTGGCTTTCCCCTCACTTGGCTTTTCTATTTTATATTCCATCCACTTTTGGAATGGCTTGGGCCGTTCGGAGCAGTATCACGCAGGATAGTCGAGTGGTTTCTTCTAGGGACGGCAGGCTTCATTCAGTACTGGTTGATAGGAGCTACTGCACCTTATTTAATTATCGGCGAGCATCGGAGCGAAAGTGAAGCAGAGCGCATGGATTCTCGAGACTAAACAGTCATCACCGGTCTCACCGGCTCCAACCATGGCAATGGCGTGAAGACCCGCTACGAGCGCAATCCCAGCACCGGGCGGCTGGTCGCGTTGAA
>AEPR01000357.1 GCA_000195205.2 Oxalobacteraceae bacterium IMCC9480
CCTCATCCGCAGTCGCCCACGGATGCGACTCCGATCGCGTAACTATCTATTCCGTCACTACTTTTGCGATAAATTACGCGAACCACCATGGAGCCGTACCTCATTTTCAAAATCGACGAGTCGATCAGTGATCTTCATTATTAAAATCAATAACGTATGAATTCGCGAACCTCAAGGCAGACGCTCCGCCGCTTGAGGTTCGCGCATGAACTGGAATTCAAAGGACGAGCGGTGCCTTGAAATCAGTTGCACGGAAAGACCCGAACTCCTTGACCTCGCAACCTCGTACATCGGCCAATCGATAGAACCGCAGGTTATCGCATTGCAGGTCAATTTCAGCAAGCAGGCGACGTTGCAGTTCTTCATATGCGGCTAAATCAACCTGGCATTCGAACACGGAATGCTGCACGCGCTGGCCGACACTTTCACATACCTTGGCAACGCGCCGCAGTCGTCGCCGGCCTTCTTTCGTTTCCGTGTTGACGTCGTAGGTAACGATCGTGAGCATGTCATTTCACCAGGTAGGGCAGATAGCCGTCGAGTTCGCCGCGTATTGCGCGTGCGAGCAGGCGCGCCTGCAACACGGGCAGCATCCCGAGCGCGACATTGTTCGTCAGCAGCGGATGCGCAAACGATTCCTGCTTGCGCTCCTGGTACGCAACGATGACCGCGCGCCGGGCATCATCCTTGAGTGAAACGGCACCGCCTTCCCGCTCCACAAAATCATTGGCACGCAGCTGGCCGCGGTTGATCAAGGTCAGTGCCAGGCGGTCTGCAACAAGTGCTCGAAACTCTTCCATCAGATCGAGTGCTAGCGCTGCCCTTCCGGGGCGCACGACATGCAGGTATCCCAATTGCGGATCGAGTCCGACGATTTCCAGCGCGGATCGGCAATCGTTCATCAGCACGCTGTATAAAAAAGAAAGCAGTGCATTGACCCGATCACGGGGAGGTCGCCGGGTGCGGCCGTCGAAGTTGAAATCAACGCGATGATCGGCGCGTATCAGCAGATTGAAACACTTGAAATATTGCGCAGCTGCTTCGCCTTCGATGCCGCGCAATTGATCAAGACTGGTGACGTTAGCGAGGCCGCGCAGACTCGCCGCAAGATTTTTTGCTGCCCGGGTAAGTTCTTCCTGCTCGCCGGTATCCTTTGCATCCCGTGCGCCGCGCATCAGGACGTGGCGCGAGTTTTTCAGTTTTCCGGCAATGCATGCCCTGGCAATGTCGAGCGTGCGGTGCGGATCATCGGCAAGCCGGAACTGCGCCTGGCGCAGCAGGATGTTGCCCGATACGGCACCTTCCAGTCGTGCCTTGAAGCGACCTGTTGCATCAAGCATGACCAGTGATTTGCCATCTTCTGCCAGTCGATGCATCAGGATCGGCGACACCAGCGTATGGCCGAAACAGACGATCCCGGACAAATGATGCAGGGGTACCTGCAGCTTTTTTTCGTGGTCTATATCGACGCGCACGGTATCGTTTTCTAGATGCAGATAGGCATCCGGCACGGTGATGTATAGCGTGTTGAGCAAATTTTGCATCAGGTGTCCTCGATGAACAGTGTCGCTCTCAGTGCATGAAAGCGCTGCTGCTCGCTGAGCATCTGCGGTTGGCACAAATCGATCAGCGAGCAGTGGCGACAGCGCTCGTCAAAATTCGGTGGCGGTAGCGTGCCCGATTCCAGCAGCGTCCGTACCGATGCGATGATCGTTTCGGTCATCGTGCGCAGCTCCGCATCGATGACGACTTCGCGGCGGCGCTTTGAACTCGCATGAAAAATGGCGCCGGCCGGAACGGGCAGCTTGAACATCTCTTCGAGGCACATCGCTTGTGCGGCCAGCTGGACGTTGTCGTGCAGCTTGTCGCGCTTTGTCCCGTGCTTGTATTCGACGGGATAGGGGATATGGCCGGCAGTGAATTCGACGACATCGCATTTGCCGATCAGGCCAAGACGTTCTGACCAGACCGGCAATGCGCGCTCGATACGGACTCCTGCCTTGCTGTCCACGCCAGGCAGATCAACCTGGCGATGCACCGCTTGCCCGCGCAGCGTGAAAACGTTTTCAGCAAACGCCTGTTCGACATGAATCAACGCGCATTGACGCGGGCAATACGCATAGTGCTGTAACGCCGAGATCGGAATCTGCATTGCGCTATCGGCCATACCGCTCTCCCGCACGACCGGCTCAGGCCAGCTTGTGCAATGTCACACCAGCTGGCAGGTTGGCCTCATCGACGGTGACGGTGTAATCGCTGAACGCACGCGGTACGCTGCCGGGGTCGGTCAGTTGCGCTTGAATGCGTGCGAACAATTCGTGGGCACGGGCATTGCCAAGCTCCGATTCATGCTCGAACACGTACAGGCCGCGGGTCGACATTTCGCCGCGCGCCGCCGAGCGGTCATGCTCGAACATTTGTCCCAGCGCTTGCCACAGCAAGGCCAGGTCTTCGTCCGAAAATCCGGTTTGTTTTGCGAGGAAGCTGGAGATGAATCCGTGAGCAACATACAAACCGTAAGGCACGGTGTGCTTGCGTCCCATGGTCCGGTTATCGCCGGCTTGTTTTTTCGCTTCTTCTTCGGTCGCGACAGCCATGCGGGTGATCGAATGCTCCTGCGAAACGATCGGGCTGATCGAACGTGCAAACGTCAGTTGCACCGGTCCGCGTACCTGGCCGCAATTGACGCCCAGCGACATGACTGCACCAAAAGTCCGGACATCAAAAAAATTCGCGCACATCCAGGCCCGCGCACGTTCAGCGACATCGCCGCTGCCCTTGCGTTTTTTATCGTCACCTTTGAGAACATCACCTTCACCGATGGCGATATAAGCGCGCTCGTGCTGAAGGTTTAGTACGGCCTTTTCTTTCACGTAAATGTCGAACGGTGGCGTATCGCTTTTGACCATGCTGACGAAATTGCGGATCTTCCGCTTTAGCGCGACATCGGTCACCAGGCCCTGGCCGGTTTCTGCATCGACGCGCGGCAGATTGCCGGCATCCGGGTCACCGTTGGGGTTGCCGTCCTTGACATCGAACAGCAGGACAAAGTCATAGCGGTGTGAAATGGTCATGCGGATGCTCCTTCTTCGGGGGAATGGGGTTTGCTGAAAAATGCCTGGCGCTGGTGGTAGTAGCCGATCGCGAAACGGCCCTGTTCGGCCAGCGGCAATTGGGCGGGAAACTGGTCGATGTGCAGCATGATTTCGCCGATCAGTTTTTCCATGTTTACGCGACGTCCGATGCCGAGCTTGCCGAGGTGATGGTGATGCAGTCGTAGCAGCGTCGTGAAGACAGTGACCGGCGTGCTGCTGGCCGCACCGTAGTAGCGGTCACGGATCGTGGCATTGAGTCCGGGACTGGCTTCTTCCTGAATTTTTTCAAGGACCGCGAACAGTCGGCCGAGACGATACGCGGTACTTTGGTTGTCGGGATCGAGCATGGCGGTGAATTCCTTTTGCGGTGGAAGAGTGGACAGGTTGCCGGCGCGGATGCTGCGGTTCAGACAGGCCTTGATGACGGCGGCACGGTGATAAGTCACGTCCTGTTCGGCACGGCACCGGCGAATTGCCGCCGATATCAGCGTCGCCGGATACGGGCTGCCGGTGAGCACCGAACGCATGACTTCACCGCCCAGGTTGGGCGGAATGTTTTCGGCTTTGCCTTGCGTGGCGCAGGCCGAGAGCAGCCGGAACAGGGAAGGATATTCGGCATCGAATTTGCCGCGGACTATTTCAAGGTCGAGGTAGTGCTGCGTCATCCGCGTGGCGAGCTCGCGTATTGGCAGCACGTGCCAGAAGCGGATGGAGATGCGCGCAGCGTTCGGCGCGAGGCCGAGCACGAAGAAGCGGGTGTCGCCATCGAGTGTCGTCGCCTTGCCGCTCTGCGCCCATTCAAAAACCCGTTGCACCGCTGATGTGCCCCGTGCCGGATCGTCCTTAGGCGCTTCGCCGAACGCATCGGCAACTAGTGATTCCAGCGCGTGGTCGGCTTCGGCCCAGAAGACCGTGGAGGCATCGCCGACCTGAACGCGCTGACCGGAGTTTTTTTCCAGTAGCGCATTGAGTGCGGTGGTGTAAGCAAACACGGCGTATTCGCTGACTGGCGAGTTCGCACCTTGCTTGCCGTTGTTCCCGAATGAGCAGTAGGCATCCTTATTGAAAGACACGATGTTTGCGCCCGACGACTGTGCGCCCCAGACGTTCTTGATAGCGGTATGCAGGCGTCCTATCGGTGCCAAGTTGCCCGTGACCAAACAGATGCCGCGTGCGGTGGTGGCGTCTTCGTCTGCGCTCATCGATGTGATTGCTGCGACGATGGCAGGTCGCTGGCAGATCAGGTCAAGGTCGCCTTGCAAGCGAAACGTGATCAGCGGATTTGCTTCCAGGATGCCGGCCCACATCGGGAACGTCGCCAGGTGCGCAATATCGATACGCGCCAGGAATCCGAGGATCGCGATCAGTCCGGGGTCTTGCTGCGCCGATTCCGGTAAAGCGTGGAGTCGTGCCAGAAAAGCCGCATACTGTCCGGCCACGCGTGCGGGGTTGCCGCGTGTATCAATCCCCATCGTGTATTCGACGGTATCCCACAGCAGATTGCTCGCGACACCGTAGGCTTTCTTGAGGCCCTGTGGCACCAGAAAACTCTGCGCCACCGGTTTTTTTCCGCCACTGCGCGTGTCGGTAATGTTGATCAGGTTGCCGGCGTGATCCAGTTCGAGAATGAACGGGATGCCCTTTTGCTCGA
>AEPR01000356.1 GCA_000195205.2 Oxalobacteraceae bacterium IMCC9480
CGCCGGGTTGATCAACCCGGCGGCTTTTTTCATGGGCGCGACAAGTTATCGACCGATGCCGAACGGCGCGTACTGGACTGGTACCCAGCCATAACCTTTGCCTTCGCTGCGCAACTGGCCTATGCCAGGGAAGGGCAGGTGGGCTCCGGCGACATAGGTCTGCTTGCTGACTGCGTCGTCGAAGATTTTCTTGCGTGTAGGCACAGCCTTGCTGCTGTCGTTGTCAAAACCAATGGCGATCGCAGGACGCGGGAATTGCACCGCATAGCTGTGGATCAGGTCGCCCAGGATCAGCAGGGTCTGGTCCTTGGAGCTGACCTGATAGCTGGTGTGGCCGGGCGTGTGTCCCGCTGTTGCTATCGGCGTGATGCCGGCGACGAGGGTGTCGCCACTGGCGAACGGTTTGAACTTGCCGGCATCGATGTAGGGCTGGACCGATTCGCGGGCCATCTTGAAAAAGCCTTGCGCCTCTTTCGGTGCTTTTGCAGCGATTGCCGCATCCAGCCAGAAATCCGCTTCGGCCTGTGCCGGACGCACTGTCGCATTCGGATAAGCCAGCTTGCCATCGGCATCGAGCAGTCCGCAAGCATGGTCCGGGTGCATGTGGGTGATGACGATGATATCGATTTGCGATGGCTCGTAGCCGGCTGCCTTCAAGTTGGCAGGCAAGCCACCGAGTGTCGGGCCAAAGCATTTGGCGGATCCGGTATCGACCAGGACCAGGTTGCTACCGGTATTGATCAGGTAGGCATTGACTGCGGTCTGGATGCCTTTCTTGTTGACGAACGATCGCGCCAGCAAGGCCTGGATTTCTTTTGGTGTCGCATTTTTCAGCAGCGCCGTGTCGAGTTCGATATAGCCGTCATACAGCGCCGTGACTTCAAAGTCGCCGACTGCCATCCGGTAGAAACCGGGTACCTGAGTCTTGACCTGGGCCGGTGCGGCGGCCAGTGCGGCGGTCGGTGCCAGCAAGGTACAGGTGGCCAGTCCGGCCAGTGCCAGCGTCAGGACGCTACGTTTTGCAAAATGAAAAGTGGTCGATGCCATGGTGATCTCTTTGGTGGATGGATTGGCAAGTGCCATGGTAAATTTTTTTACCAGCTGGAAGGATAGGTGATCCCGGCGATGTCTGCCGGCGATGCCGGATAAGCGCGAAGCT
>AEPR01000355.1 GCA_000195205.2 Oxalobacteraceae bacterium IMCC9480
GATGTTCCGTAATCTCGACACCATCAATGTTGAAGACCTCGACAGTCTGAAGGGGTAATCATGAGACGCTTCCTGCACAGCACCACCACGACGAACATGCACACCAAAAACAACGATAAGGTCTAGACATGGCAGGCCAACTGAATTCCACTCTTTTGCTCGCGGTGCCACTGGCACCGCTGATCGGCTCGGCGATTGCCGGCCTGTTCGGTACGCGTTTTTTCGGTAACGTGATCGGCCGCAAGGTCTCGCACACGGTCACGATACTGGGCGTGTTTATCGCGCTGCTGATTTCGATACAGACACTGCTGGCAGTGCTCGATGGCGCAAGCTTCAACGAGACGCTGTACACCTGGCTGACCGTCGGCAGCATGAAGATGGAAATCGGTTTCATGATCGACAGCCTGACCGCGATGATGATGTGCGTGGTCACCTTCGTATCGCTGATGGTGCACATCTATTCGGTCGGCTACATGCGCGAAGACGAAGGCTACAACCGCTTCTTCTCGTACATCTCGCTGTTCACGTTCTCGATGTTAATGCTGGTCATGAGCAACAACTTCCTGCAGCTGTTCTTCGGCTGGGAAGCGGTCGGCCTGGTGTCGTATCTGCTGATCGGTTTTTATTACACGAAGCCGACCGCGATCGCCGCCAACATGAAAGCCTTCCTGGTCAATCGCGTCGGTGACTTCGGGTTCATCCTCGGTATCGGCTTGCTGATGGCGTATGCCGGTTCGATGAATTATCAGGAAGTCTTCGCACAAAAAGAAGCGCTGTCGACGCTGACCTTGCCCGGCACCAGCTGGCTGCTGATCACCACTGCCTGCGTCTGCCTGTTCATCGGCGCGATGGGCAAGTCGGCGCAGTTTCCGCTGCACGTGTGGCTGCCCGATTCGATGGAAGGCCCGACGCCGATCTCGGCACTGATCCACGCGGCGACGATGGTCACTGCCGGTATTTTCATGGTGGCGCGGATGTCGCCGCTGTTCGAGTTGTCCGATGCGGCGCTGTCGTTCATCCTTGTGATCGGTGCGATCACCGCACTGTTCATGGGTTTCCTGGGCATGATCCAGAACGATATCAAGCGGGTGGTTGCCTATTCGACGCTGTCGCAGCTCGGTTACATGACGGTGGCGCTCGGTTGTTCGGCTTACTCGGTGGCGGTGTTCCATCTGATGACGCACGCGTTCTTCAAGGCGCTGCTGTTCCTCGGTGCCGGTTCGGTCATCGTCGGCATGCATCATGACCAGGACATCCGCAACATGGGCGGCTTGCGCAAGTACATGCCGATCACCTGGATCACGTCACTGGTTGGTTCGCTGGCGCTGATTGGTACGCCGCTGTTCTCCGGTTTCTATTCGAAAGACAGCATCATCGAGGCAGTCGCTGCGACCAACCTGACCGGCTCCGGTTTTGCGTATTTCGCGGTGCTGGCCAGTGTCTTTGTCACGGCGTTCTATTCGTTCCGGATGTACTTCCTGGTCTTTCATGGCAAGGAACGTTTCGGCAAACCGCAGCATGGGCATGACGATCATCACCATGCCAAGGACGACGCACACGGTCATGACGAACATCACGGCCTTGCGCCCGGCCAGAAGCCGCACGAGTCGCCATGGGTCATCACGCTGCCACTGGTGCTGCTGGCGATTCCCTCGGCGCTTATTGGTTTTATCGCCATCGAGCCGATGCTGTTCGGTGACTTCTTCAAGGGCGTGATCTTCGTCAATGAAGCCCACCATGCGATGGAAGAGCTGAAGCAGGAATTCCACGGCCCGCTGCAGATGGCGATCCACGGCCTGACATCGGCACCGTTCTGGCTGGCGCTGGCCGGCGTGGTGACTGCCTGGTACTTTTACCTCGTCAACGAGAAAGTGCCTGCGATGATCAAGCGCAATTTCGGCCCGGTGTATGCACTGCTCGAGAACAAGTACTACCTCGACAAGATCAACCAGGTGGTGTTCGCCGATGGCGCACGGATGATCGGTTCCGGCTTCTCGCGCTTCGGGGACCGTGCGCTGATCGATGGCTTCGCTGTCAATGGCAGCGCGAAGGTGATCGGCTGGTTGTCGACCATCGTGCGCAAGCTGCAGTCCGGCTACATCTATCATTACGCGTTCGTGATGATACTTGGGGTGCTCGGATTCATGATGGTGTTCCTGCCATTCCCACGGTTTCCGTTTAACCAATAAGCTGGCCAAGGTCACTCACTACTCATGATTCAGTCCACTTTCTCCGCTTCATTTTCTTTACTCAGCCTGGCCATCTGGTGCCCGATCGCCTTCGGCGTGCTGATCCTGGCCTTTGGCCGCGATGACAATCCGGGCCTGGTGCGCATTGCCGCACTGATCGGCTCTGTCGTCAGTTTTCTGGTCACGCTGCCGCTGATACAGCGCTTCGATAACGCGGCTCACGGCATGCAGTTCGCCGAAAAAATGCCGTGGATCGAGCGCTTCAATATCCAGTATTTCCTTGGCATCGATGGTATTTCCTTGTGGCTGGTGGTATTGACGTCATTCATCACGATCATCGTCGTCATCTCGGCCTGGGAAGTGATCCAGAAAAAAGTCGCGCAATACATGGGCGCGTTCCTGATCCTGTCGGGCTTGATGGTCGGCGTGTTCTGCGCGCTCGATGGCATGCTGTTCTACGTATTTTTCGAAGCGACACTGATTCCGATGTTCATCATCATCGGCGTCTGGGGCGGTGGTAATCGCGTCTACGCCGCGATCAAGTTTTTCTTGTACACCTTCTTCGGTTCGCTGCTGATGCTGGTGGCGCTGCTGTACCTGTACTTCGCATCGGGCGGTTCATTCGATATCACGTACTGGCATGACTTGCCATTGCCGCTGAATGTCCAGATTCCGTTGTTCCTGGCTTTCCTGATGGCGTTCGCCGTCAAGGTGCCGATGTGGCCGGTGCATACGTGGCTGCCGGATGCCCACGTCGAAGCGCCCACCGGTGGTTCGGTCGTGCTGGCAGCGATCATGCTCAAGCTGGGTGCCTACGGCTTCCTGCGTTTTTCGCTGCCGATCACGCCGGATGCCAGCCATTACCTGGCACCGATGATGATCACGCTGTCGCTCATTGCCGTCATCTACATCGGTCTGGTCGCACTGGTCCAGACCGACATGAAAAAACTGGTCGCGTATTCCTCGATCGCGCACATGGGCTTCGTCACGCTGGGCTTCTTTGCTTTCAATGACATGGCAGTGCAGGGCGGTATCGTGCAAATGGTGTCGCATGGCTTTGTGTCGGCGGCGATGTTTCTGTGTATCGGCGTGCTGTACGACCGCATGCACACCCGTGCCATCGCCGACTACGGCGGGGTCGTCAACACGATGCCGAAGTTCGCGGCCTTCTTCGTCCTGTTCTCGCTGGCCAATTGCGGCTTGCCGGCGACCTCCGGTTTCGTTGGCGAATTCATGGTCATCCTCGGCGCGATCAAGTTCAATTTCTGGATCGGTCTGCTGGCAGGAACAGCGCTGATTTTTGGCGCAGCGTATTCCTTGTGGCTGGTCAAACGGGTGATCTTCGGTGCGGTAGCCAACCCGCAGGTGGCCAAGCTGAAAGACCTGAGCTTGCGCGAGTTCGGCATGCTCGGCGTGCTGGCCATTGCCGTGCTGGTCATGGGCGTGTATCCGGCACCGATCACCGATGCGATGCAGACCTCGGTGGCCGACCTGCTGCAACATGTTTCTATTTCCAAAGCCAACTGATGACTCCAATCTCCAACATTCTTAGTGGACAGCCGGTTGCGGCACAAAAATGAATAACATGAATCTGATCCCGCTCCTCCCTGAAGTCATCCTGCTGGTGGCGACGTCGCTGATCCTGCTGATCGACATGTTCCTGTCGGACAAACAGCGCAATGTCACGTATGTGCTGTCGCTGATCACGCTGGCCGTCTGTGCCGTGTTCAGCTACGTCTACCTGATCAGCGGTGAAACCATCTACCTGTTCAGCAACATGGTGGTTGTCGATCCGTTTGCCAACATGATGAAGCTGTTCAGTTACCTGGCAGTCGGCGTGACGCTGGTGTATTCGCGTCACTATGTGGCGTCGCGCGGCATCGTCAATGACCGCCTGGGTGGCGAATTTTATGTGCTGGCGCTGTTCTCGCTGCTAGGACAACTGGTGATGATTTCAGCCAGTAATCTGCTGATCATTTATCTGGGCCTCGAACTGATGTCGCTGTCGTTATATGCGCTGGTGGCCTTGCGCCGCGATCATTCGCAATCGACCGAAGCGGCGATGAAGTACTTCATCCTCGGTGCGCTTGCCTCAGGCTTCCTGCTGTACGGCATGTCGATGCTGTACGGCGCGACCGGCTCGCTGGATCTGTCCGACATCGTCAAGGGCAGCATGTCCGGTACGGCCAATCGCACGATCCTGGTGTTCGGCATCGTCTTCATCGTCGCCGGTCTTGCGTTCAAGCTGGGTGTCGTGCCATTCCACATGTGGGTGCCGGACGTTTATCAGGGCGCACCAACTGCAGTGACCTTGCTGCTGGGTGGCGCACCCAAGCTGGCGACCTTCGTGATCACCCTGCGTCTGCTGGTTGAGGGCTTGCTGCCGCTGGCCTTCGACTGGCAGCAGATGCTGCTGGTGCTGGCCGGGGCGTCGCTGGCGATTGGTAACATCACCGCCATCGTCCAGACCAACCTCAAGCGCATGCTGGCGTATTCGACGATTGCCCAAATGGGCTTTGTATTGCTTGGGCTGGCGTCGGGTGTGACCGATGGTAATGGCTTCTCCGCCGTCAATGCGTACAGCTCCGCGATGTTCTACACGATCACGTACGTGATGACGACGCTGGGCACCTTCGGCATCATGCTGCTGTTGTCACGCAAGGGCTTCGAGGCGGAAAACATCGATGACCTGAAAGGTCTCAATCAGCGCAGCCCATGGTTCGCGCTGGTGATGCTGCTGTTCATGCTGTCGCTGGCTGGCATTCCGCCGATGATGGGCTTCTACGCCAAGTTGTCGGTCCTGCAGGCCGTGCTCGGTACCGGCCATATCTGGCTGGCGGTACTGGCCGTGTTCTTCTCGCTCATCGGTGCGTATTACTACCTGCGCGTGATCAAGGTCATGTACTTCGATGAGCCGGTCAGCACTGAAAAAATCGTCGCCAGTACCGACATGCGCGTCATCCTCAGTCTCAATGGGATTGCCGTGGTGGCGCTGGGCCTGATGCCGGGTGCGTTGATGACCGCGTGCGAGACAGCGATGGGCTTGTCCTTGCGCGCGTTCGTCCGGACCTTGTACTGATTTGGATATCTCGCTCGCCAGCTGGTTCGTCGTCATTCTGGCGTTCGCAGCCGCCAATTTTCCATTCCTTACGGAGCGGCTGTTCGGCATCATCGCGTTGTCGCCGAAGGCCGCACCGACCGACAAGTCGATGTGGTGGCGTCTGCTGGAATTGCTGGTGCTGTACTTCGTGGTCGGCTTTGCCGGTCGGCTGATCGAAGGCCGCACGGGTGACGTGTTCACGCAGACCTGGGAATTTTATGCGATCGCCGCGGTGGCATTCATCGTGCTGGCGTATCCGGGTTTTGCGTATCGCTATCTGCGCAAGCGCAACAGCAGCATCTGATGGACGAGCACCTCAAAGAAACGCGCATAGATGGCCAGCTGGTCTACGACGGTCATTTCCTGAAGGTCATGAAAGATACCGTCAGCCTGCCGGATGGCAAGTTGACACGGCGCGAATACATCCTCCACCCGGGAGCCGTGGTGATTCTGCCCGTGTTCGACGATGGCCGCATTCTGCTCGAACGGCAGTTCCGCTATCCGCTGGATCGGGTGTTTATCGAATATCCCGCTGGAAAAATCGATGCGGGCGAAGACACGCTGGCCTGCGCCAAGCGCGAACTGCAGGAAGAAACCGGCTACACCGCCAGCCACTGGCAGCACGTCAGCACGATCCACAATGCGATTGCCTACTCGGATGAACATCTTGAGATCTACCTCGCGCGCGGCCTGACAGCAGGCCCTCACAAGCTCGATGAGGGCGAGTTCCTGGATACCTTCACGGCGACGTTGCCGGAACTGCTGGAATGGGTTCGCGAGGGAAAAATTACGGACGTCAAGACGGTGATCGGGACGTTCTGGCTGGAGAAAATACTGTCGGGTAGTTGGTCGTCATCCACATCCAGGTAAGACGCGCCAGCTCAAACTTCAACGCAGCCCGGACCTATCTGTCCGTCATAAAAAAACCCGCTTTTCAGCGGGTTTTTTTTCGGCAGCACTACATGTTCGGATAGCCCGGTCCACCACCACCTTCAGGCGTGACCCACACGATGTTTTGCGTCGGATCCTTGATGTCGCAGGTTTTGCAATGCACGCAGTTTTGCGCGTTGATCTGCAAGCGATCGGCACCGGCGTCGGTCTTCACATACTCGTACACACCCGCCGGACAATAGCGCGCTTCCGGTCCCGCATAGCGCGCGAGATTCACGTTGACCGGTACCGCAGCGTCTTTCAGCGTCAGATGAATAGGCTGGTCTTCAGCGTGATTGGTGTTCGAAATGAACACCGACGACAAGCGGTCGAAGGTCAGCTTGCCATCCGGTTTCGGATACACGATAGGCGTGTAATTGGCCGCCGGTTTCAGGCATTCGTGATCGGCATGCTTGTGTCGCAGTGTCCAGGGTGCTTTGCCGCGGAAGACGATCTGGTCGATGCCGACCATCAGCGCACCGGTCAGCAAACCCTTGCTCATCCACGGCTTGAAGTTGCGCGCGACATGCAATTCTTCATGCAGCCAGGATTGCTCGAACGTGGTCGTGTAGCTCGTCAGCTCGTCGAACTGGCGACCCAGGCCCAGCGCTTCGAAAGCCGCATCGGCGGCGAGCATGCCGGTTTTCATGGCTGTGTGGCTGCCTTTGATCCGGCTGGTGTTGAGGAAGCCGGCATCGCAACCGATCAGCACGCCGCCCGGGAAAGTCAGCTTGGGCAGTGATTGCAGGCCGCCGGCAGTAATCGCGCGCGCACCGTACGAAATACGCTTCGCACCGACAAAGAATTTGCTGATTTCAGGATGGGTCTTGTAGCGCTGGAATTCTTCATACGGCGACAGATACGGATTGGCGTAGCCGAGACCGACCACATAGCCAACCGCTACCTGATTATTTTCGAGGTGATACAGGAAGGAACCGCCGTAGGTATCGTTCTCCAGCGGCCAGCCGGCGGTGTGGACCACCAGGCCGGGCTGATGCAGCTTGGGATCGATCTCCCACAATTCCTTGAGGCCCAGGCCGTAGGTCTGGGGATCCTTGCCTTTGTTGAGCTGGTACTTTTCCATCAGCTGTTTGCCCAGATGGCCGCGTGCGCCTTCGGCAAAGAAGGTGTACTTCGCATGCAGCTCCATGCCCAGCTGGAACGACGCGCTGGCCTGGCCATGACGATCGACGCCGAGGTTGCCGGTAGCAACGCCCTTGACCGAACCATCATCGTTGTAAAGAATTTCTGCAGCGGGAAAGCCGGGGAAAATTTCGACACCCAATGCTTCGGCTTGCTGACCCAGCCAGCGCACCACATTGGCCAGCGAGATCACATAGTTGCCGTGGTTCTGGAAGCAGCCCGGCAGCATCCAGGTCGGCGTCTTGATGGCCTTGGTTTCGGTCAGGAACAGGAAGCGGTCTTCGGTCACCGGCGTGAGCAGCGGTGCGCCCAGTTCCTTCCAGTTCGGCAGCAGTTCGTTCATCGCGATCGGATCCATCACCGCGCCGGAGAGGATGTGTGCGCCCAGTTCGGCACCTTTTTCAAGCACGCAGACCGTGACTTCGGTGCCCTTGGCTGCTGCCAGCTGCTTTAGCCGGATCGCGGCCGATAGACCTGCAGGTCCGCCGCCAATGACGACGACGTCGTACTCCATGGCTTCGCGCGGGCCGTGTTGATCGAGCAGGGTCTGGTTCTGGTTGTGCATCATGGAGTCACCGTAAAGTTGTAATCGAACGAACGTGCTTATTGCCCCGCATTTTGCACGTGAATGACTTCTCGTGCACTCAAATCATGCAGCATTCGTGTAATGATAACGGCTCAACCGCAGGAACCTGCTTAACAAGGAGAAATTCGTGGGCATTGAAGTTAATTTTGAAGGCAAGATCGCCCTGGTTACCGGCGCTTCCAGCGGACTGGGTGCACGTTTCGCCAAGGTCCTTGCACAGGCTGGCGCACAGGTAGTGCTGGCATCACGCCGCATCGATCGCCTCAAAGAACTGCGCGCCGAAATCGAAGCCGATGGCGGCGCCGCCCATGTGGTCGCGCTGGACGTCACCGACTATGCCAGCATCAAGTCCGCCATCGCCCACGCCGAAACCGAGGCCGGACCGATCGATATCCTGGTCAATAATTCGGGCGTGTCGACAACTCAACGGCTCATCGATGTCACGCCGGAAGATTATGCCTATGTGATGGATACCAACCAGCGCGGCGCTTTTTTCGTTGCGCAGGAGGCGGCCAAGCGGATGATTGCCCGCGCCAAGGGCGATCCGAAATTGCAGCACCGGATCATCAATATTGCCTCGGTCGCCGGCTTGCGCGTGTTGCCGCAAATCGGGATTTATTGCATGAGTAAATCGGCCGTCGTGCACATGACCAAATCGATGGCCATCGAATGGGGACGTTACGGCATCAACGTCAATGCCATTTGCCCGGGTTACATCAGCACCGAAATCAATGAAGAGCATTTCCGCGGCGAGCATGGTCAGCAACTGCTGGCAACGCTGCCGCGCAAGCGCGTCGGCAAGCCGCAAGACCTTGATGGCTTGCTGCTGTTGCTGGCGTCGGAGGAGTCACACTTCATCAATGGCGCGATCATGACTGCCGATGACGGTATGAGCGCGATGTAGTCACGCGATGTAGTCACGCGTTGTGATGGACGTGTTTGAGGGCCGTGTGCAGAAGATGTCGCGGCCCGATGCAGGTAAAGTTTTGTTCCCACGCTATCCCGGCCTCGTGCCGGATAGCGACTTTTCTCTGACGCTAGACAAGTCAACATGCTGCTGCGCAGCACGGAATTTTCGCTCCGTTAAATTCAATGCATGCCAGTCATCATGTTCAGCTTTGGCTGGCCGTCGCGGCGTTCCAGATCATGCATGCGGTGCTCGAGGTCTTCGATCGATGTGGACTGGGCCAGATAGTCTTCCTGCAGCGCGCGCTGGCGTGCATCAAAGCTTTCGGACAGGGCGTTCAAGGTGGCCAGTGTGTGGTTGGCGATGGATTCGCCGGCGGCATGGCCAAGTGCTGAAATCGACTGGACAACAGAGCGGGCAAAGCCGGCGAAGTGGGGGGTATGTTGCAAGGTGGTCATGGAAAGCTCCTGAGTAATTAAGGTCTCTGCATTGCTGCAGTGCGTCATCACTATAGGAGCTCAGTAGGCCAACAGCCAATTGTGATTGGTGATAGCTGTTATGCGGTCACTGAATGCGGTGCCGGTGCGCTGCTCAGTGCGGCGTGCCGAGCAGGTGGTGCACCAGTTCGCCGGAGGTCGACGCGGAAAACTTCTTCATCAATTTGGCTCTATGCATTTCGACGGTGCGCGGGCTCATGCCGATCTGGCGCGCAATGAGCTTGCTGGTTTTTCCTTCGACCAGCAGTGCCGCGATTTCGCGTTCGCGGGGTGTCAGTTTGGCGGTGACCTTGCGTTTTTCGCTGAGGTCTTCGAAGGTCCAGATGCCAGCGGCGTGCGGATCATCATCGACCAGGCCGCGGCCGCTGACGCGGCACCAGAACAGTTCGTCATTGGCGCGTTTCATGATCCGTTCGTCCGAGTACGAGCCGCGCTCGCTCATGATCGGCACGATGCGTAATCCGGTGCGCTCGAATTCATCGGCGCTCGGGTACAGGATCTGGAATGACTGGTCGGCCAGTTGCTCCGGCAGATAGCCGAACATCGCCGCCAGCGAAGGATTGGCGGTATGGATGATGCGGCGCTTGGAAACGCACAGGCCGACCGGCGCATGGTGAAAGATCAGCGCGTAATCGATAGAGGGTTGGTCATTCATCGGGTCATCGCATTTATGAATCGGTAAAGTATTTTTACGGTATTGTGCCCGACAGAGTCGCACAATATGCTGGTCAGCCCGGTAACTTGTGTGCTGGTCCGTATTCTTCACGAAAAGGCTAGTTATGAAAAAAGTATATCCCGACGCGGCAAGCGCGCTCGCTGGTGTCGTCAGCGATGGCCAGACCATTGCCGTCGGCGGCTTTGGTCTGTGCGGTATCCCCGAGGCCTTGATCGCCGCATTGCGCGATTCCGGTGTCACCAACCTGACGGCGATTTCGAACAACGCCGGTGTCGATGGCTTTGGCCTCGGCCAGTTGCTGGCGACGCGCCAGATCAAAAAAATGATTGCCTCGTACGTCGGCGAGAACAAGGAATTCGAACGCCAGTATCTGGCTGGTGAACTCGAACTGGAATTCACGCCGCAAGGCACGCTAGCCGAAAAACTGCGCGCCGGTGGTGCCGGCATCCCGGCTTTCTTCACGAAGACCGGCGTCGGTACGCTGGTCGCTGATGGCAAGGATATCCGCGAGTTCGATGGCGAACAATACGTGATGGAGCGCTCGCTGGTGGCCGATGTGTCGCTGGTGAAAGCCTGGAAAGCGGACCGTGCCGGCAATCTGGTCTATCGCAAGACTGCCCGCAACTTCAATCCGAACGTCGCGATGGCCGGCAAGATCACCATTGTCGAAGTCGAGGAACTGGTCGAGATCGGCGAGATCGATCCGGACCAGGTGCATACGCCCAGCATTTTCGTGCACCGCATCGTGGTCAATGCCACGCCCGAAAAACGGATCGAACAACGCACGGTACGTGCACAGTAAGCGGAGAACGAACATGGCATGGACTCGTGAACAGATGGCTGCGCGTGCAGCGCAGGAATTGCAGGATGGCTTTTATGTGAACCTCGGTATTGGCTTGCCGACGATGGTCGCGAACTATGTACCGGCCGATATCGAAGTGTCGCTGCAATCCGAAAACGGCTTGCTCGGCATCGGCCCTTTTCCGACCGCTGACCAGGTCGATGCCGACCTGATCAACGCCGGCAAGCAGACCGTGACATCGTTGCCGGGCTCGTCGTATTTCAGCTCGGCGGATTCGTTCGCGATGATCCGCGGCGGCAAGATTAACCTCGCCATTCTCGGTGCGATGCAGGTCTCCGAAACCGGCGACCTGGCGAACTGGATGATCCCCGGCAAAATGGTCAAGGGCATGGGCGGCGCGATGGATCTGGTGGCCGGCGTCAAGCGCGTGGTGCTGCTGATGGAACATGTTGCCAAGGCCAAGGATGGCACGACCTCGCACAAGATTCTGAAGAAGTGCGATCTGCCACTGACCGGCGTCGGCGTGGTCGATCGCATCATCACTGACCTGTGCGTCATTGATGTGACGGCGGACGGCTTGAAGCTTGTTGAGCTGGCACCCGACGTGACGGTCGCCGAAGTCGTTGAAAAAACCGGCGTCGCGCTTGATGTCAGCGCGGTGTCCTGAATTCAGGCAGGCAGCTGTGAAGGCCCGGGCAACCGGGCTTTTTTTATTGTGGTCAAGTTGATTGTGGTCGATTGATTAGGGCAAGGTCATTCTTCGGTATCTGCCAGTCCCATATGTTCCGCTCGACCGGTAAAATGGTGCGACTGTCATCACAGGAGCCGCCATGCAAGAAGCCCGTATCAAACACGTTCAATGTCTTTCCCCTACCGGTCTGCACCGGATGGCCTACAAGGAATGGGGCGATCCGCTGAACCCTCGCGTGCTGGTGTGCGTGCATGGTGTCACGCGCGTCTCGGATGACTTTGACCAACTCGCTGCCGCACTGAGCGATACGTGGCGCGTGGTGTGTCCGGATATCGTTGGCCGGGGGCGCTCCGGTCGTCTGCTCGATCCGCGCAATTATCAGCTGCCGCAATACGTCGCCGATATCGTGACCTTGCTGGCGCGCCTCGACGCCGGGACCGTTGACTGGTTCGGCACATCGATGGGCGGACTGATCGGCCTCGGGCTGGCGGGACTGCCCGACAATCCGGTGCATCGCCTGATTCTCAATGACATCGGACCGACGCTCAATCCGGCCGCACTGGCGCGCATCGGCGATTACATCGGTCAGGACATGCGTTTCGCGAGCTTCGAAGAAGGGGCCGGCTACATCAAATCCATCTCGCTGCCGTTTGGTCCGCATAGCGACGCGCAATGGCGCAAGCTGGCCAGCGACGTGCTGCGCCAGAATGCCGAGGGTCAGTGGGTGCGGCACTATGATCTGGCGCTGGCAGTGCCGTTCAAGAACGCTACCGAAGAGTCAACCCTGCAAGGCGAGGCGCTGCTGTGGCACGCGTATGATGCAGTGCGCTGTCCGACCTTGCTGGTGCGCGGCGCGCAATCGGACCTGCTGACGCCGGCTACTGCGCAGGAAATGACACAGCGCGGACCGAAGGCGCGGCTTGTCGAGCTGGACGGGATCGGCCATGCGCCTACCTTCGTGCAGCCCGACCAGATTGCACTGGCGCGCGAATTTTTGCTTGGCCATCCGGCCTGACCTGACCGCAACAAGGACTTGAGATCATGACCATACAACGCTTGCATGTCGGGCCGACATTGTCCGAAGTGGCGATCCATCGTGGCACCGTTTATCTGGCGGGGCAGGTGGCTGATGACACCACGCTCGACATGGCCGGCCAGACCCGCGAAGTGCTGGCGCACATCGACCGCTTATTGCAGGAAGCCGGCAGTGATCGCAGTCGTATCCTGATGTGCCAGATATTCCTGCCTGACCTGGCCGACTTTGCCGTGTTGAATACGGTCTGGAATGACTGGGTCACGCCCGGCCAGACACCGCCGCGTGCGACTGTTCAGGCAGCGCTGGCCAATCCGGCATGGCGGCTCGAAGTGCTTGTGACGGCAGCACAAAAATAAGGCAACGCAGTTCGATGGTTTCTTCTCTCGCATTACCCGGCGCGGCCCAGCGCGAACTGGCCTCCGGCCTCAGTGAGGCCGATGCGCTGCGCGTGGCCGAGGTGCTTGCTTTTGTCGAGCCGGTGTATACCGGCCGCACCGTCGTGACCGGCCAGGATGCATGCGATTTTTCGCTCGGCGTGGCCATGACGCTGGCAGCGTTGCAGACCGATGCCGACACCCGCATCGCGGCCCTGCTGTTCGAGCTGCCGGTACTCGATCCGCTGCTGGCCGGCCAGATCGAAACGCGCTTCGGCAAAGAAGTCGCCGTCTTTGTCGAAGATGTGCGGCAGATGATGCGCCTGCATGAACTCACCTTTGGCCAGCAGGAAGTCGGGCGTGGCAAGAACGCCGCCCAGCAGGCCGCTGCCCAGCTAGAAACCTTGCGCAAGATGCTGCTGGCGATGGCGTCCGACATGCGTGTCGTGCTGGTACGGCTGGCGTCGCGGACCACTACCTTGCGCTATTTTGCCGAGCGGCGCATCGACACCGAACAGACCTATCGTTATGCCCGCGAAACGCTGGACCTGTACGCGCCGCTGGCGAACCGGCTCGGCGTCTGGCAACTCAAATGGGAAATGGAAGACCTGTCTTTCCGTTTCCTGGAGCCGGCGGCGTACAAGCAGATTGCCCGCATGCTGGAAGAAAAGCGCGTCGGCCGCGAAACCTTCGTCGCGTCGGCCATCCTGCGCTTGCAGTCGGAACTGGCCACCGCCGGGATCGAAGCCGAAGTCTTTGGCCGACCCAAGCATATCTACAGCATCTGGAACAAGATGCGCGGCAAGGCCATCGATTTTTCGTCGCTGCATGACGTGCGGGCTTTTCGCGTCATCGTCGATGACGTCAAAACCTGCTACGCGGTGCTCGGCATCGTGCATGACAACTGGGCACCGGTGCCGGAGGAATTCGACGATTACATCGCGCGGCCCAAGCCCAATGGCTACCAGTCGCTGCATACGATCGTGATGGCCGAGGATGGCCGCCCGCTGGAAATCCAGATCCGCACAAAGGAAATGCATTACTTCGCCGAGTACGGCGTGGCGGCGCACTGGCGCTACAAGGAAAGTGGCGGTTCGAATTTCGCCGCCCAGAAATACGATGAAAAAATCGCCTGGTTGCGCCAGCTGCTGGCCTGGAAAACGGATGTCGCCGACAGCGTGGTCGGCCACGACGACGCCATGCGGCGCGAATGGGTCGACAAGCTCAAGTCGGCCACGCTGGACGACCGGATCTACGTGCTCACGCCGCAAGCGCGGGTGATCGAATTGCCCAGTGGCGCCACGCCGATCGACTTCGCGTATCACTTGCACAGCGATGTCGGTCATCGCTGCCGTGGTGCGCGCGTCGATGGCGCAATGGTGCCGCTCAATACCGCCCTCAAAAATGGCCAGACGGTCGAGATCATCACCGCGCGTGGCGCCAGCGTGGCGCTCGGTGCGGCCGGTCCTTCGCGCGACTGGCTCAGTCCGGGGTATGCGGTCAGTGCACGCACGCGCGCCAAGGTGCGCGCCTGGTTCAATGCCATTGCGCAGGAAGAGACCTTGTCGAGCGGCCGTGGCCTGATCGAAAAGACCCTGCAGCGCGAAGGCAAGACGGCGGTCAACCTCGAGGAACTGTCGCACAAGCTGGGATTCCTGAAGCCTGATGACCTGTATCTGGCCGTTGGCAAGGACCAGTTCAGCCTGCGTCATGTCGAGCAAGTCCTGCATGCCGACGAGGCGGGCAAGAGCGCGCCGAAAAATACCGCGCCTGCCCATGTCGTCGTCCCGAAACGCGATAGCGCTTCCAGCGTCGTCAAGGGTGCCAAGACCGGCGTGCTGGTGGTGGGCACCGATGGCTTGCTGACCCAGCTGGCGAAATGCTGCAAGCCGGCACCGCCGGATCCGATCGTCGGTTTTATCACGCGCGGCAAGGGTATTTCCATCCATCGGGCCGACTGCAAGAATTTCGCCGAGATGCAGATCCAGACCCCCGAGCGCGTGATCCAGACCAGCTGGGGAAATTCGGCCGCCGAAACGGTGTACCCGGTCGATATTTTTGTACTGGCAGCTGACCGGCAAGGTTTGCTGCGGGATATTTCCGAAGTCTTTTTGCGCGAGAAAATCAATGTGGTCGGCGTCAGCACCCAAAGTGCGAAAGGGCACGCACGCATGGCATTCACCGCCGAGATCGGCTCGACTGCGCAGCTGATGAAGGCCTTGTCCGTGATCCGCGAAGTCGATGGCGTGATGGAAGTGCGGCGCGCCTGAGCCAGTTTGCTGCAGACCACCAGCGCGTTCCGCTAGAAAAAGCAGTCGATTCACAGAATCTGGAAAAACAGGCTGGCATATCAGCAGATACTTGGCTATACTTTGGCCTCTTCAGGCGCGTAGCTCAGCTGGTTAGAGCACTACCTTGACATGGTAGGGGTCGTTGGTTCGAGTCCAATCGTGCCTACCAAATTCGTTACTCCCGATTGCTGGTTTTTCCAGCGGTCGATGCAGTCAGACTTATTTGGAATATCTGAAGTTTGTACCAGCTCAATGGAAGCGCAGTCCGGCTTCCATTTTTGCTGTCCGGCTTTCCTGTTTTCTCCCTCCCTGTTCTTACTTTTCCTGCACCAACGCCGTAGCGCTTGTTCCGGTCGTCCAGCTTTTCATGGGCGCGGATTGTTGCCCGGCGATCCACCATTAGTGGCAATCGCATGTTGCTAGGAAGTCATTCGCAACTCCAGTAGCCTCGAGCCGCTAATTTCGACCATCACTCGGAAGCAGCAACATTCCCTGCACGACGCCTTCGTCACCGAAGAGCCTGTCGTGTTCCTTCGATGCTGATAAAAATCATTATTCAGCACACCATTGAGACCACCGGCGTAATTTGCCACACGGGAGCGTGACCATGCGATACCTGAAATTCATCCCGATCGCATTTGCTTTCGCCCTGCTATCCGGATCGGCGCTTGCACAGCAAGTCGTCGGCATCGACGCCCGCATCAACTCGGCTTTTGCGGCCTCGACCGGCTGGTTCGTCAGCCTGATTTTTGCACCCTTGCCCGGCACGGATTTTCCGTGGATCGTGCTCTGGCTTGTGGTTGCCGCGCTGATCTTTACGCTGTACTTCAAGTTCATTCAGGTGCGGGGATTTAGTCACGCGCTTGCGCTGGTCAAGGGCGATTATTCGAGTCCGAAGGACAAGGGTGAAGTCAGTCATTTCCAGGCACTAGCAACCGCCTTGTCCGGCACCGTCGGTCTGGGCAATATCGCCGGGGTGGCGGTCGCCGTCGGCATCGGTGGACCCGGTGCGACGTTCTGGATGATTCTTGCCGGCTTGCTCGGCATGGCGACCAAGTTCACCGAATGCACGCTGGGGGTGAAGTACCGCAATGAGTATCCGGATGGGTCGGTATCGGGTGGACCGATGTACTACATGTCGAAGGGCTTTCGCGAGAGAGGCTTGCCGGGTGGCCGCTTCATGGCGGTACTGTTCTCGCTGTTCTGTCTCGGCGGCAGTTTTGGTGGCGGCAACATGTTTCAGTCGAACCAGGCGCACGCCCAGCTGGTCAATATCACCGGTGGCGCGAACAGCGTGCTGGCGGGGCATGGCTGGATTACCGGATTGATTCTTGCCGCGATTGTCTTCGCCGTCATCATCGGGGGAATCAAGTCGATTGTGACCGTCACTGAAAAAGTTGTCCCGTTCATGGCTTTGCTGTACGTCGGCGCGGCACTGGTCGTCATCCTTGTCAATTACGACCGGATCGGTTGGGCTTTCGGGCAGATATTCAGCGGTGCTTTTACCGGCCTTGGTGTGGCCGGCGGTTTTGTTGGTGCGCTGATTCAGGGATTTCGCCGCGCCGCATTTTCGAACGAGGCCGGGGTTGGTTCCGCGGCGATTGCGCACTCGGCGGTGCGCACCAACGAGCCGGTTACCGAAGGCCTCGTCTCTTTGCTTGAACCATTCATTGATACAGTCGTGATTTGTACGATGACAGCGCTGGTGATCGTGATTACCGGCGTGCTGATGGTCGATCCTGTCACCGGCATGTACCTGATAGCCGACGGGAAAATCGCCACGGCAGGTGGCGCTTCGGGGGTCGAGCTGACGTCCATTGCTTTTGCACAGGGAATCAGCTGGTTCCCGTACGTGCTTGCTGCAGCCGTGCTGATGTTCGCGCTGTCGACGATGATCTCGTGGTCTTACTACGGATTGAAGGCCTGGACTTACCTGGTGGGCGAAGGCAAGAAACGCGAGCTCGCCTACAAGCTGGTGTTTTGCACCTTCGTGGTCATCGGTGCCGCAGCGCAGCTTGGCGCGGTCATCGATTTTTCGGATGCGATGATTTTTGCCATGGCAGTCGTCAATATCGCCGCGCTCTATTGTTTGATGCCGGTGGTCAAGCGCGAGGCAGTGTCGTATTTCGCCCGACTGAAATCCGGCGAAATCAAAAAATTCGACCCATCGGCCAGCAAGGCAAAATGATCCCGCCGGAAGGCACCTTTGGTGGTGTCTTCCGGAAGTCGCGGATTATTCTGCTTTTGGTTTGAACTGCTCCGGGCTGATCCGGTGTTTCTCACGCCGGTCACCCATCAGATTGCGTAGTTCGCGAATGCTCAGATCGCTGATTTCATGCATGCGTATGAGCATTGACGCCCCCACTGGCAAGCGGCGATGGCGGATCTTGCTGATCACGGGGGGGGCGACGCCGAGTTCGCGTGACAGGCCGGCATCGTTCTTGGTGCGCATTTTTTCGATCAGGAAGTCCAACAGACGATTGGGGTCGTAGTCGACGTTTTCCAGTGTGCTGATATCGGTCATTGATTTCTCCTCGAGGCGATCTCTTCGTTTCGGAAAAGCGCTTGTGGCAACAGGGTTGAACTGCACCGTACTTTACGTGATTTTTTGCAAATATTGGCGAAATTGCATCTGCTTCACTGATTGCAAAGAAGATAGCTGGTCGAAGATCAAATTGCCGAGATAGATTTTCCTGATTGGCAGTGCACTCAGGTCGACGTGCGCTGGCATCAGAGGGCTTACGGTGAGAGTCGCTATTGCATGCATCGCAGGCCTGCCAGAGAGGTGAAAAAAAGGGCCCGCGGTGAAGCGGGCCCAAACCCATTTGGAGAGGTATTACAGATGAAGCGAGTTCAATATACCGTTAGTTTGACGGGATTGTAACTAAAAGTTTTTACAAGACAACTAATGTTCTTTTTTGACCACGTCATCGAACTCCACACAAATTCGGGAGTAGTAGCGCGGTCAAAAAGTAGGTGACGGGAATGTTGGCAGGTCGAAAAATTGCTTGCTGCGAGACAGTTTTTTCGGCCAAGCGGGCTGGGCCGGTATGGCAAGCGTGCAGGTCAGCGCGCGTCTTCGATTGGTTTTACGTTGGGTGTGGCGGCTTCTGTCGCAGCCGTGGCTCGGGCTTGCTGCTGACGCGCGATTTTCAGGATGGCGTTGCGGATGATGGTCTGCACGGTCACCGGATTGAACGGCTTGACGATGAAGCCATGGATGCCGCGCTGGGAGGCGCCTTGAACGATGGCCGGATCCATGTTGCCTGATACCAGAAAGATCAAGGCTTTCGGCAATGATTCGCGCAGCAAGTCGAGCATGCCGAAGCCCTGATCGGATGTCTCGCCGATATCGATACAGACGATCTGCGGTTGCAGTTTGATGGCGCGAGCCAGGCCGGCATCGCTGGTGTTGGAATCGCCAATCACGTCATGCCCGCCAGCGACCAGCAGGGTCGACAATAAATTGCGCGTGATTGAATTGCCATCAATGATTACCACTTTCAGCATCGTCGGGTGCCCTTTTTCGCTATGGTCAATAAAGTATTCCGGAGAGACTGCAGTCTCACATAAACGCCGGAGGCTGGCAATCTTGTCCGGGCACGGGGACAAGCCGTCCACGACGCTTGTTGCGGCAACATGTTGTACTGTTCGTTCCGCATATAAATTTCCTGATCGATACTGCGTCACCTACAAGGAGTATTACCCATGGCTGTCTTCCTGGATCGACGAATGTCGTTGCGCTTGCTGACCTTGGCCGCTGCCGTGTCATTGCTGGGCTGTAGTCCGAAAAGCGACACGGGTACCGCAGCCGTAACCGCCCCGACCCCGGCAGCCGTTGGCGGCCCGCTGAAAATCGGCTTCGTGTATGTCGGTCCGGTCGGTGACG
>AEPR01000354.1 GCA_000195205.2 Oxalobacteraceae bacterium IMCC9480
TTACAAAATGCTGATGGGATATGCCGGCGAGCTGAAATTCGAGATTGCGGGTTTTGGGCCACACGCACTGCGAGCGACAGCGGCTACCAATGCTTTGGATCATGGGGCAGACATTGCCAAGGTGCAGGAATGGCTAGGGCACGCCAACATTGCGACAACCAGAATTTATGATCGTCGTACAACGCGTCCGGAAGATAGTCCGACTTTCAAGGTCAGTTACTAACTGCACAATCACGATTTTACCCTGATGCGTTATTTGGTTGGATAGCAGCAGAGCATTGCTGCTACCCGACCATCTAGGTGTAGCGACTCGCGTTTCAAGTTTACCGTGCTCGCATTTGACGCGTTTTTCGGCTCAAATTAACTGCAAATGAAAATGCGGTCGAGCTCACATTATTTGCAATTAAGCTTGCATTTACCTGTGACGGCTCGCATTCCATGTTCGCGTGCTCGCGCTAACTGCAAATGAAATGTTGGTATCAAGCCATTTAAAATAGAAACGAAACTTTTAAGTTGGCGTTCGGCTTTCCTCGCAAAGCGGACACATTCCTTTTAAAAAACGGTGTGAGTACTCCCCTATGCTATCAACACCCGGCCCGAACAACGTAAGTGCCTAAATCCCAGCAACAGCAAAGTCCGTAAACTCGATTTCTGATTTTTCCTGACGCAGCATCTCGTCAAAAGCCATCTCGAGATGCCTTGCCGACAGTGCGGTATTGAATAAAGGTGATGACTCCCTGTTGTCCGCGAGTTTTTGCTTCAATATCTTTAATTTTTGTGGCGATGTAGCATACTCAATCAAGGCTGATTGCATTTCCTCCGCGTTGTCAAACACAAGCTCGGGCATTCCTATTGCGTGAAGTAAGCTCATCGCAACACGACCTGCAAAACTTACCCCTGCGGTTGTGAAGATTGGCACGCCCGCCCATAGTGCGTCACTGGCAGTCGTATGCGCATTGTATGGAAGGTTGTCTAGATAGATGTCTGCCAAACGAAGCCGACTAAGGTTTTCATCTGGCGCAACTCTCTCAGCAAAAATGATCCGACTGCAGTCGAACCCTTCAGCACTGGCTGCCGCAATAATATTTTTCTGTTGTAT
>AEPR01000353.1 GCA_000195205.2 Oxalobacteraceae bacterium IMCC9480
TTTTTATCCACGCTGAAATCCCGCATACACTCGGCCCAGTTCAAGGCGCTACGCGCCGTCAACAAGGAGTTGATTGCGCTGTATTGGGACCTCGGCAAGCTGATCGAGGAGCGCCAGATCGCTGATGGCTGGGGCAAAGGCGTAGTTGAAAAACTGTCACGGGATCTGCGTGCCGAGTTCGGCGAAAAAAGTGGCTATTCGGTCCAAAATCTTTGGTACATGCGCAAGTTTTATCGCGAATACAAGGACATGCCAATTCTCCAGCCATTGGCTGGAGAATTGGCATGGACCAAAAATACGCTGATCCTTGACCGCTGCCAGAACGCGCAGGAGCGCGAGTTCTACCTGCGCGCCACCGCCCGCTTCGGCTGGACCCGCCGCGTACTCGACCACCAGATCGACGGCAAGACGTTCGAAAAATATCTGCTGAACCAGACCAGCTTCGATACAGCGCTATCCAAGGCCGTGGCCAGTCAGGCCAAACTGGCGGTGAAGGATCACTACACCTTTGCCTTCCTTGAACTGGCCGAAGCGCACGAAGAGCGCGAACTGGAAGCTGCACTGCTAGGCAAAGTGCGTAACTTTCTCCTCGAAATGGGACCGCACTATACGTTTGTTGGCAACCAGTACCGGCTGACCGTCGGCGGCAGCGACTTCTTTATCGACTTGCTGCTCTACCACCGGGTATTGAAAAGCCTGATCGCCATTGAACTGAAGGTCGGAGAATTCCAGCCTGAGTACAAAGGCAAGATGGATTTCTATCTGTTCGCCTTGAACGAGCAGGTCAAGGTCGATGGAGAAAACGATGCGATTGGCATCATTGTGTGCAAGAGCAAAAACCGCACGGTGGTCGAATACGCCCTTAAAACCACCACCATGCCGATCGGCGTTTCCACCTATGGCACCAGCTCACGACTACCGGAGGCCTATCGCAAATTGCTTCCCACTGAACAGGAAATCGCGGAACGCCTGAAAAATTGGCACCTGCCAGACACGGAGTGCTAGACCTTCATCGGCAGAATCACCATTTGCAAACCATCAAAATGCAAGCGCCGTTGGATCGCCAGCGCAGCTTGGTTGTGCAGCAAGCGGATGAACCAGTTATCGGCTTCGAAGATCAGTTTGCTAGTGAAAAAAATCGCATTCGGATAGGTCCGGCTGATGTCTTCGCATTGATGCGTGACTTCATCAACCACATCGGTGCCGAAGCCCAGCGAAGAAGCCGATGCCATACCGTGGCTATGGCAAAAATCAACGAAGAACTTGAGCGTGGCATTGGCTTCTGCCCGCATCAGTTCGACCGCACCCTCGCCGCCGTAGGCATGGGAATCGACGGTGCGCGCATTGACGAAGATAAAATTCTTGAAGTGTCCGGGAAACATGCGCTGGACCCACAGCAGTGCGTGCAGACCGCCTCCGCGTGATGTGCCGACAATGAAGACAGCCGTCTGGTTTTCCGGATCGGGTTCGACCGGACCGAGATGCGGACCGAATGGCTGATTGGCAAAGACCTGGTCGACCGACCGGATCGCTTCCTTGGTCTCGCTGTAATGATTGCGGATGTAGATGCAGAGGGCGGCAATGGCCGCGATGATGACTGCCGTTGCCCAGCCGCCGTCGGTAAATTTCTCGACCAGCAAGACCATCAGGATACTGAAACAAATCGCGAAACCGAGCAGTGATAACAGGAAGCGGCGCAGCCAGTGCTCCAGCTCATTGCGATGCCGCCACCAGTACAGGCACAGACCGAACAGTGAAATGGCGAAGGTCAGGAACACGGAAATCGAATACAGCACCACCAGCAAGGTGACGCTGCCGCGGGTCCAGAACAGGATCGCCAGGGCAGCAACGCCCATGACCAGGATGCCGTTTTGCGTCACCAACCGGGTCGACAGATAACGGAATTTATGCGGCACCCATGAGTCGCCCGCCATATTCGACAACACCGCCGGTCCGCCCAGAAAGCCGGTATTGGCGGCGACAAACAGCAAGCCGGCCTCGAAGGCCAAGACAACGATCAAGGACAGTTGGCTGCCCCATGGCCCCATGCCGAGACTGTCGATGATGGCTTTGAACGTGGTGGCATTGAGGGTCTGGCCTTCGATGGGGCGGGCATCCCACAGCAGGTACAGCAGGATGATTCCGCTGGCGGTGAACGCCAGCGATAACGCCATGTAGAACATGGTCATCTTGCCGGTATGAACACGTGGCTCCGCCAGAATATTGACGTTGTTCGACACCGCTTCAAGACCCGTGTACGTACCGCCCCCTTGCGAATACGCCAGCAGCAACATGCCCGAGACGCCTATCCAGCCGATGTTGCCGGCTAACTGCGTTGTCTCGGCGAGGGTATTCGGCACCAGCCCGGGCAAATTGCCGGCGTGGGCAACGATGCCGTAGATAATCAGGAACAGATGGGTCGCGACGAAACCGAGGAAAATCGGCAACAAAATCTTGATGGCTTCTTTCATGCCACGCAAATTGAGCACGATCAACAGTCCGATCACGACTACTTCCGTCCACAGCTTGTAAGCATGAAACCCGAGGGGCAGCAGCGATGCCAGTGCTTCGACGCCGGCCGCTACGGAAATGGCGACCGTGAGCACGTAGTCGAGGATCAGTGCGCATCCGGCGATGAGTCCCATGTAGGGGCCGACCAATTTCGATGCCACCCGGTAGCCGCCACCACCAGTCGGAAACAGTTCGATGACCTGGTTGTAAGCCAGCGCAATGATGAACACTGTCAGCGCCGTGGCAATCGCCATGTAGAGGCCGAGATGCGTATGCACGCCGAGGGCGCGGAAGGTCTCTTCGGGACCATACGCGGAGGACGACAATCCATCGGCACCCAGTCCGACCCAGGCAAGAAAAGCCACCAGTGCGAGCGAATGGCGTGTTTCGGTTTTCAGGGGATCGAGCGCTTTGCCCAGGAAAACTTCCCGGATTTTTTTCCAACGAATCATCGGTGGCGACCGCCTTGCGCGGTTGTAATAGTCGAGCGGGAATCATACCTTGAAGTTTACGCAGCAACGGCGCAATCAGCAGACCAGCGAGGTTGCCCCGCACAACTTAATGCGCCATAATGCTGCCTGCGTTGCCGGGATGGCGGAATAGGTAGACGCACGGGACTCAAAATCCCGCGCTGAAAGGCGTGCCGGTTCGATTCCGGCTCCCGGCACCAATTAGATTTAAACAGACTCAAACAGACTCAAACAGACTC
>AEPR01000352.1 GCA_000195205.2 Oxalobacteraceae bacterium IMCC9480
TGTCTCATCGCTTTTCGGGTCCAGCGGCGGTTGGCCGCCCAGTGGCGAGGCCAGCGTCAGCGTCACGCCGGCGTCCTTGAAAAGGTAATACGGTGCGGCGAATTCTTCCAGCCAGAAACCGGTTTTGTTGCCGGTATCGCCGAGTTTGTCGTGCGAAGTCAGTACCATCAGGATATGCATAGCGAGCCTTTCAATCGGGGATGTGGGTGTTTGTCGATGCGCGGCATGTTGCCGGCATGGAAATCGATTGCCTAGCGTACGCCGCATCCGGAGCGGCTGTCAGTGCGCTGGCGCACTTGCGACGACGCTTTGGACATCCCATCCGGATACCTGAAAATTCTTCCCAACGATGCTAGACTCGGCCGGCTTTTCGTAATTCGGGCAGTAAGCCTTTTTCAAGCCAACTGATTTCCCACCTTGAGGATTCACCATGACCATGAACCGCAGAACGTTCGTTATCCATTCGCTGGTCGGCTCCGCCGCACTGGTATCGGCCACACTGAGCCAGGCGCAAGCCGCCAAAGTCGCCGAAACCGACGCCCAAGCCGTCGCGCTGGCCTACAAGGAAGATGCCACCAAGACAGATAAAGTCAAATTCCCGAAATACGCTGCCGGCCAGCATTGCGCCAGCTGCCAGTTGTACGCCGGTGGGGCGACAGGCTACGGTAATTGCGCACTGTTCCCGGGCAAGCAAGTTGCCGCCGCCGGCTGGTGCAGCGCCTACGCCAAAAAGGCTTGATCAACCGGTCATCGACCCGTTGATACGCATAAAAAAACACGCCGCGAGCGTGTTTTTTTTCGCCGTTCGCGGCTCACTGTCTCTTACTATGTCCACGCCGGTGACGTGCCGGCTCAACAGGATTGCCCATCATGGAAGTCGAACTGAAATTGCTGATCAATGCGAATGGTGTCGCCGCTTTGCGCGCCCATCCGCTGCTCAAGGAATTGGCCCGCACCGCGCCGCGTGACCAGGTCATGCATGACCTGTATTTCGATACGCCGGAGCTGCAGTTGCGCACCGCCGGTGCCGGCTTGCGGGTCCGGCGTGTCGGCGATGAATGGATACAGACACTGAAGGCCGGCGGCAGCGTGGCCGGCGGTTTGCACAGCCGGCATGAATGGGAAACCCGCGTGGCCGGACCGGTGCCCGAGCTGGCGCTGCTGCGCGCACTGGTCGATCGCAAGAGCGCCTGGGGTCAGCTATTGCGGACGCCGGGTTGTGCAGAACAATTGCTGCCGATTTTCAGCACGCAGGTGACCCGCACGATCTGGGACTTGCAGCTGGCCGGCGGCGATGAGGTCGAATGCGTACTCGACATCGGCTTTCTCGAGCGTGACGGGCAACGCATTCCGGTCAGCGAAATCGAGCTCGAACTCAAGACGGGAAATCCGCTGCATCTGTTCGACGTGGCGCTCGCGCTGCAACAGGATGTCGCGCTGCAGATCAGCAACCTGAGCAAGGCCGATCGCGGTTATGCGCTGTACGTGCCGCAACCGGTAGACGCCGTGAAAGCCCAAGCGCTGGTGCTGCACCGCCAGATGACCATCGTCCAGGCGTTCCAGGTGATCGCTGCCAATTGCCTGGCGCAAGTCCAGGGCAACGAGGCGGGCGTGGTGCACCGGCTCGATACCGAAAGCCTGCACCAGATGCGGGTCGGATTACGCCGCTTGCGCTGCGCCCTCGATCTGTTTCGTGGTTTGCAACCGCTGCCTGCGCCGTTGCAAGCCGATCTGGACTGGCTCATGGAACAGCTCGGTGCGGCGCGCGACTGGGATGTGCTGGTCGGCACCACCTTGCCGGCGGTCGCTGCCGCGGCCCGTGGCGAAGTGCGGCTGGCCGGACTCGGGCTGGCGGCTCTGGTGCACTCGCGCGAGAAGCATGCCGCTGCAGCGGCCGCGGTCGGTTCGCCACGCACCACGCGGCTGATGCTGGGGCTGGCGCGCTGGTTGCTGGTGGTTGGCGCGCAGCCGGATCATCTGATGAAGCGCTTGCCGGGATACAGCCGTGGCCTGCTCGAACACCATCAGCGGCGGCTGCGCCAGCGCGGCAAACAATTGGACGAGGGCAGTCCGCAGGCGCGCCATCGCCTGCGTATCGCGGTCAAGAAAATGCGCTACGCGATTGAATTTTTTAGTGCGCTGTACCCGGCAAAAAAGATGCGGCGCTACGCCGAAGGACTGGCGATGCTGCAGGACCAGTTGGGCAGCAGCAACGATGCGGCCGTGGCCGATCGCCTGCTGCGGCAGTTGCAGGACGGGCCGCTGGAACTGGCCTGCAGCGCCGGCTTCGTGCGCGGTTTCCTTAGTGCCGGCGCGGCGATCGATGACCGGCTGATGCGCGAGCAGGCGCGGCGCTTTGGTGCGAAGAAAATTCCCGGGTAATTGCGCACTGCTGGTCAGCTGTTGATATGCGTCGCGACGTGCTGGCCGATCACCCGTTCCTCATCGGTCGGCACGAGCGCCAGCAGCACGCGGCTGTCTGGTGCTTGCAAGCGCGTCGCACCGGCCAGGTTGGCATCATCATCCCCGCGCGCTCCCAGCCAGTGGCAGCCACGGATCACCCGCGCCCGGATGGCTGCCGCATGCTCGCCGATGCCGCCGGTGAACACCAGCGCATCGAGTCCGCCCATCGCCGCTGCCAATGCGCCGATGTCGCAGACGATGCGATAGACAAACAGGTCGATGGCCGCCATCGCATCGGGCGCGGTACTGGCCAGCAGCAGCTGCATGTCGCTGCTGATGCCGGACATCCCGAGCAGGCCGCTGCGGCGGTAGAGTAGGTCGCTGACTTCGGCGGCTGTCATGCCGCGATCCTGCAGCAGATACAGCACCACGCCGGGGTCGAGGCTGCCGCAGCGCGTGCCCATCACCAGCCCGTCCAGCGCGGAAAACCCCATCGTCGTCGCCACACTGCGGCCGTCGACCAGCCCACACAAGCTGGCACCGTTGCCGAGGTGGGCAATGATCACCTTGCCGCCTGCCGCCGGACCGAGCAGGCGCGGCAACTGACTCGCGACATATTCGTACGACAAGCCGTGGAAACCATAGCGGCGCACGCCACTGGCACTGAGCGCCTGCGGCAGCGCATAGGCCTGGGCGACGGCTGGCTGGGTGACATGGAAGGCAGTATCGAAGCAGGCCAGTTGCGGCACCGCCGGCAAGCGTGTGCGCAGGATGCGGATCGCTGCCAGGTTATGCGGCTGGTGCAGCGGTGCCAGTGGCACCAGCGTCTCGAGGTCGGCCATGACGCGCTCGTCGATGCGTACCGGTGCCGCGTAGTGCCGGCCGCCATGCACGACCCGGTGGCCGACCGCTGCCAGCGTCAGTCCGCTACGGTGTGCGTCCAGCCACGCAAACAGTCGCGCCATTGCGGCGTCGTGGTCGAACCCGCCGTGCGCCGAGGGCAGTCGTGACGATTCGATGAGGCTGCCGTCGCCATCGCTGACCACCAGCACGATATCGTTGCCGGCCAGCGCGATGCGGCCCTTGCCGAGCAGATGCAGTGCGCCGGGCGTATCTAGATGATCGTAGGCGGCGAACTTGATGCTCGACGAGCCGGCATTGATGACCAGGATCGCGTCCATTCACGCCCTCGCTTTCACCATCAGCACCGCCAGCGCGCAGGAGGCGATGCGCGCCTGCGTGCCATCGGCGCGGCTGGTCAGGATGATCGGTACGCGTGCACCCAGAACCAGACCTGCGGCCTGTGCATCGGCCAGATATTGCAGCTGCTTGGCGATCATATTGCCGGCTTCCAGGTCGGGCGCGATCAGGATGTCGGCCTGGCCGGCCACCGGCGAGACGATGCCCTTGTCGTGCGCAGCCTGCATCGAAATCGCATTGTCGAAGGCCAGCGGGCCATCGAGGATGCCGCCGGTGATCTGGCCGCGCCCGGCCATCTTGCACAGCGCGGCGGCATCGATGGTCGAGCGCATGCCGGGGTTGACCGTTTCGACCGCCGCGAGGATCGCCACCTTGGGTTCGGCAATGCCGATCGCGTGGGCCAGATCGATCGCGTTGCGCACGATGTCGCGCTTGGCATCGAGGTCGGGTTCGATATTGATGGCGGCGTCGCTGATGAACAGCAGCTTGGCGTAGGACGGCACGGCCAGCACGTACACGTGGCTGATGTGGCGCTCGGTGCGCAGGCCGGTGGCCGCACTGACCACTTCGGCCATCAGTTCGTCGGTATGCAGGCTGCCTTTCATCAGCGCCTGGACCTCGCCGGCACGGGCCATTGCCACCGCTTGCGCCGCGGCCGCGTGGCTGTGCGCGGTGTTGACGATGCGCTGGCCGGCCAGATCGATGCCGGCGCTGGCGGCGATCGCGCGTATCTTCGCTTCGGGGCCGACCAGGATCGGCGTGATCAGTCCCAGCGCAGCAGCATCGAGGGCACCGCGCAAGGCGTCTTCGCTGCACGGGTGCACCACCGCCACGCTGATCGGCGGCAGCTTGTCGACCAGCGCCAGCAACTGGCGATAGCGCAGGGTCTTGTCCCACAGGCGCACCTGCATCGGTGCGGTGCGCGGGCGGCAGATTTTTTCGGTTGGCGCGACGACGACTGCGCTGCCGGTGATGACCTCGACGCCATCCTGGTCAGTGCAGCGGCAGTCCAGCGTGACCTGATGTGTGCGGTCGTCCTTGCCGGTGACGGTGACTTGCACGTCGAGCGTGTCGCCGACATGCACCGGATGCAGGAAGCGCAGGTTCTGGCTCAGATAAATCGTGCCGGGACCGGGAAATTCGGTGCCGAGCACCGTCGAGATCAGCGCGCCGCCCCACATGCCGTGCGCGATGATGCCGTGGAACTGGGTGCTGGCAGCATATTCGGGATCGACATGCGCCGGGTTGACATCGCCCGACATCGCCGCGAACAGCGCGATGTCGTCTTCCTTGAGCGTACGGCTGAGGGTCGCACCATCGCCGAGCCGGATGTCGGCGTAGGGATGGTTTTCGATCATGGCCAGCGGGGTGGCAGGGTGCATGCATCCTCCTTGATGGATTCAGCAGGCTAGCCGATCCGCCGGTGCGCTGGACGGTGCTGGATCAAGAAATCGTCATTTGCGGGCAGTTTCCCGTAAGCGCTTACTTTCCACGGACAGCTTCCTCAGCCCGGCGTGTGCCGGCTGCGCGCGCTACGCCGGGCGCGCCATTGCCGCACGATCGCAAAGCGCCAGCCGGCGTGCGTCAGGCCGAACAGCGACAGGCTCAGCAGCGCCGCGAGCAAAGGCATCCCGAGCAGCAGCGGCTTGCCGGCTGTCCGGATCCAGTCCAGCCATTGTCCGCTACCGGCACCGAAGACTTGCTCCGGCCAGGCCAGCGGGTGGCCAAGACACAGCGCGCCCAGCATCCAGGCCAGGCACAGCAGCGGCAACGCGGTCAGCGGATTGCTCAAAAAAGTCAGTACCACCGCGGTCGGCAGATGGGCCTTGAAGCGCACGGCCAGTAGCGCGGCAATCAGGGTTTGTGCCGGTAGCGGTACGATGCTGATCGCGCCACCGATGGCCGCGCCCAGCGCCACCGAGCGGCGGCGCGGTATCCAGATGTGCGGCTGTGCATTGCCAAGGAAGCGCGCGATGTGCGGATGCTTCTTGATCATGTCGGCGCCGCGCAGCCATTCCCGCAATGATTTGGCCATGCGCTTATTCCTTGGAAAAAGGGAGTTGCAGGGTTCGTAACTGCGGCGGGCGGTTTGCCCGCTTGCGCCATGTCAGGGCTGCAATGACGGCCAGCCCGATCAGCAGGCTGACCGCCGCCAGCAGAAGCAGCGGCGGAATTTTCAGCAGGTTCAGCCCCAGTTTCCTGAGGCCTGTCATGTTAATCACGCGCACCGGGTTCCTCGCTGTGCAGGGATGTGTCCGGCATGATGTCGGGTTTCGCGTAGCGCGGTGAACTGCGTCTGTGGGTCACGACACGGGCGCGGTAGGCGGCGCGTTTTATGGCGGCGTTAATCGCCTTGTACATGTCGCTTTGTACTTCGCGGATCACCACGGCCGGCTGGCCGGGAATGGTCACGCTGATCTGGCAGGCCATGTCGCAACCGCCGCGCGGTCCATTGAGATCGCGCAAATGCACGACGATGCGCATCACGCGACTGCTGACCCGGGCGAAGGCTGCGCCGAGACGGCGTTGAAGATAATCCTGCAGCGAGGGAGTAAGGGAGAAATCCTGGGCAACCATCTGGAGATTCATGGAACGATCCTTTCGTTGAGTGAGGAGTCGTCGATGGTACGCACTCCAGCCCGGATAAACGCCTGCCTAAAGCTGTCGATGGGTTCGGTAAATATAAATGGACGGCCGCACTTCGCGGATCAGGCAGGCTGATAAAGTCGGTGGCGGACTCTTGATTGCTCTTGGTTGCCGGAAGTAACATTTTATTTTGATGTTACTGCGGCAAGATATAGGGCGGTATAACGAACAGTGTCGGGCAATATTGCGGTCAGATAACGCGATTTCGCCCAAGGGAACGAAAAGTCAATCTCGCAAACTAAATCACTTTTCAATGCGCCGGTTACTGCGGCTCTGCGTCCCGTCATCCGTGCATTGATCACCGTCTCTTACAGGATCCTCATGCATTCAACAATTCCCCGGCTGCTCTCAAGTTCACGCTGGAATTTGCTCGCTGTGCTGCTGGCCACTTGCGCCGCGCTGGCCGGCAACAGTGCTTTTGCCTTTGATTTTGCCGACGTGGCCCAGCGCGCCAAAGTGCTGTCGCAAAGTGCCTATAAAAAACCCGCCGGCAATCTGCCCAAGAGCATCGACAACCTCAGCTACGACCAGTACCGCGATATCCGCTTCAATACCGACAAATCGCTGTGGCGTAGCGCCAGGCTGCCTTTCGAAGTGGCTTTTTTCCATCAGGGACTGTTTTACGATCACCCGGTGAAGATCAACGAAGTCATTAACAAAAGGGTGCGCGAGATCAAATTTGATCCGCAGTCCTTCAATTACGGTAAGAACGCCATCGATCCCAAGCAGCTTGAGCAGCTCGGGTTTGCCGGGTTTCGGGTGCACACGGCGCTGAACTCGAAAAAATACAAGGATGAAGTGGTGGTGTTTCTGGGAGCCAGTTATTTCCGGGCGCTCGGCAAGGGGCAGGGCTACGGCGCATCGGCACGTGGCCTGTCGATTGATACTGCGCAAAATTCCGGCGAAGAGTTTCCGCAGTTTTCCGAGTTCTGGCTGGACCGTCCCGATGGCAATGCCAAAGAATTGACGATTTACGCGCTGCTCGATTCGCGTCGTGCCACCGGGGCGTACCGGTTCACCATCAAGCCGGGTAGCGATACCGAAGTCGACGTCAAGGCCCAGTTGTTCTTGCGCGAGAATGTCGCGACGCTGGGGATTGCACCGCTAACCAGCATGTACTTTTTTGGCGAAAACCAGCGTTCGACGGTCGAGGACTATCGGCCCGAAGTGCATGACTCGGATGGCTTGTCGGTACAAACCGGTAGCGATGAATGGATCTGGCGGCCACTGGTCAATCCGAAGCGCTTGCTAGTGACGTCATTTGCCCTCGAGAATCCGAAAGGCTTCGGGCTGATGCAGCGCGAACGGAATTTTTCCAGTTTCCAGGATCTCGAATCGCACTATGAAAAACGACCCAGCGTCTGGATAGAACCGACCGGCAAATGGGGTAAAGGTCGTATCGAACTGGTCCAATTGCCGACGGCCGATGAAACCAACGACAACGCGGTGGCGTTCTGGACGCCGGAACAGAATCCGAAGCCGGGACAGCCTTTCAACGTCGAGTACAAGATGCGCTGGGAAAAAGAATCCGAGACCCGCCCGCCGCATGCCTGGGTGACGCAAACCCGGCGCGGTCACGGTTACACCAAAAAAGTCGATGAAAGCCTTGCGCTGATTATCGATTTCGAAGGGCCGGCTTTCAAAAAATTGCCGGCGGAAACAAAGCTCGAAGGTGCCGTCACGATTGATGCGAACGGCAAACTGATGGAAACCAACACCTACCGTAACGAGGTCACGGGTGGCTGGCGCATCGCCGTGCGGCTGGACCGCAACGACGACGCCAAGCCGGTCGAATTGACCGCGCACCTGCGCAATGGAAAAGAAGTCCTATCTGAAACCTGGAGCTACATATTGCCGCCCAACTGAGTCCTCTCCCGGTACCACTCGATGCGCAATGCGCGGCCTATCTTGACCGCTTGCCGCTGACACCGTCCCGGCGGCTGGTGCTGGAAGCCGCCGCCCGTACCGCCGGCGATCCGCCAGCGGCGATGCGAGCGATCCATGCCGCGCTGGCCGGCGATGAAGATGCGGCCTGTCCGGCCTATGCCTCGGTCGCTGCACGTCAGCAGCTGGCCGGGATGGCGGCACCCGACGCGGCGCTCCCTGCCGGGGGCAAGATCACCGCCACCACGCCGGCGCTGAATCGGACCGCGATGGTGCCGCAGCCTTGGGGCGAACTCAATCCGCTGGTGCGCTGGTTTCGCTCGATGGCCGGCCGCTACGATAGCGAGTCGCAGGCTATCCGGCGCGGGCCGGCTGCGGCCGATGCGCCCGATCCGCGCGGAAACTGGCAGCGCGGCGGCAGCTTGCGCCGCATCGTCTTGCTGATCCTGATGGTCGGACAAGGCGGCATGGCGACTTACTTCATGAGCCAGGTGCTGCCGTACCACGGTGCCAAGCCGATGGAAATGGTCACGCTGGCGCTGTTCGCCATTCTGTTCGGCTGGGTGTCGGTCGGATTCTGGACCGCGTTGGCCGGCTTTCTGGTGCTGCTGCGGCGCGGTGACCGCTACCTGATTTCGGCCACCGACGCCGGCGTCCCGCTCGAGGCGGCGGCGCGCACGGCCATCGTCATGCCGATCTGTAATGAAGATGTCGGCCGGGTCTTCGCCGGCTTGCGCGCGACCTATGATTCGGTCAGGCGCAGCGATGCGCTGGCGCAATTTGACTTCTTTGTCCTCAGCGACAGCAGCGATCCCGACCTGTGCGTCGCCGAACTGGCCGCCTGGCAACAGCTTTGCCGCGACGTCGACGGCAGCGCGCGGATTTTTTACCGGCACCGCCAGCTGCGCGTCAAGCGCAAGAGCGGCAACATCGATAACTTCTGCCGGCGCTGGGGTGCCAGTTACCGCTACATGATCGTGCTCGATGCCGACAGCGTGATGAGCGGCAGCTGCCTGACCGCGCTGGTGCGGTTGATGGAAGCCAATCCCGGCTCCGGCATCATCCAGACCGCGCCGCGCGCATCGGGCCGCGACACGCTGTATGCGCGCATCCAGCAATTCTCGACCCGCATCTATGGCCCGCTGTTCACGGCCGGCCTGCATTACTGGCAGCTCGGCGAATCCCATTATTGGGGACACAACGCAATCATCCGGCTGGCACCGTTCATGCGCCATTGCGCGCTGGCACCGCTGCCGGGAAGCGGCGGATTGTCCGGCGATATCCTGTCGCATGATTTTGTCGAAGCCGCGCTGATGCGGCGCGCCGGCTGGGCAGTCTGGATTGCCTATGACCTGCCCGGCAGCTACGAAGAGATGCCACCGAACCTGCTCGACGAACTCAAGCGCGACCGCCGCTGGTGCCATGGCAACCTGATGAATTTCCGCCTGTTCACCGCACACGGCATGCACCCGGTACACCGCACCGTGTTTGCCACCGGCGTGATGGCCTACCTATCGGCACCGCTGTGGTTCCTGTTCCTGGGGCTCTCGACCGGCATGCTGGCGGCGCATACGCTGCTGGTCCCCGAGTACTTCACGGCGCCGCGCCAGTTGTTTCCGACCTGGCCCGAATGGCATCCCGAAAAAGCTCTCGCGCTGTTTTCGGCGACGGCGACCTTGCTCTTTTTGCCCAAGATATTGAGCGTGGTGCTGATCTCGCTACAAGGTGCGCGGCGTTACGGCGGCACATTGCGTCTGCTGCTGGGAATGCTGATCGAGCTGGTGTTTTCGGCCTTGCTGGCACCGGTGCGCATGCTGTTCCACACGCGTTTCGTGACGGCGGCTTTTCTGGGCTGGGAAATGCGCTGGAAGTCGCCACCGCGTGGCGATGCCGAAACCAGCTGGGCTGAAGCGGTGCGCAAGCATGGCTTGCATACGCTGCTCGGTCTGGTCTGGGGCGCGGGCGTGTACTGGCTGGAGCCGGGATTCCTGTGGTGGCTGTTGCCCATCGTCGGCTCACTGGCCTTGTCGATTCCGCTGTCGGTGCTGTCGAGCCGGGTGTCGCTGGGACGGCGCTTGCGGCGCCTTGGCCTGTTCGTGATTCCCGAAGAAATCAAACCGCCGCCGGAGCTGCGCGCCACCACGGCTTACCTCGCCGCGACTTCGCCGGCACCGACCTTTGCCGATGCCGTCGTCGATCCGCAACTCAATGCGCTGGTGTGCGCCTGCGCGACCGCGCGTCCCGGCTTGCCGGCTGCTGCGCAGGCCAGCCATGCTGCGCTGGCCCGGACTGCGCTGGAGCAGGGGGCTGCTGCGCTAACACCGCAGCAAACCAATCTGCTGCTGCAGGATCCGCTGGTGCTGTCGCAGTTGCACTTGGATGTGTGGAGCGCACCGCAGGCGCATGCGCAGTGGCGTGACCTGATCGCCGCTGGCTAATCCGTGATCATCCGGTCGACGGCGATGGCATCCAGCGCTGCGCGCAGCAAGGTCACATCCAGCGGTTTCGAAATATAGTCGTCCATGCCCGCGTCAAGACAGATTTGGCGGTCCTCGCTGAGGGCGTTGGCGGTCATCGCGATGATGGGCGTGTGCTTACCTTGCAGCTGTTCGCGCTCGCGTATCCGGCGCGTCGCTTCAAGACCGCCCATGTCCGGCATTTGCAAGTCCATCAGGATTACGTCGAAGTCATGCTGTGCCGATAGCGCGATGGCCTCAAGACCATTGCTGGCCATGCTGAAACGGTGGCCCCATTTCTTGAGCAAGACCTCAGCCAGCCGCTGGTTCACCGGATTGTCTTCCGCGACCAGTACAACGAGCGGGTTGCTTGCTGCGTCGGTGACGGACGGCGACGGGTCATTTTTTGCGCCAGCCAAGACCGTCGACATCGTCGGCCGGCTGGTCGCGAACAAGGCATCGAAGGTGAAAACGCTGCCGCGTCCCTCCACGCTGGACACGCCCAGCGTGCCGTCCATCGCCGCGACCAGCTGACTCGAAATCGCCAGTCCCAGACCGGTGCCGCCATATTGGCGGGTGGTCGAGGTATCGGCCTGCGTGAACGCCTCGAAGATGCTGGCCTGCTTGTCGGCGGCAATGCCGATGCCCTGGTCGCTGACGGCAAACACCAGCCGGACTGTCCCGGCACTGGCGGCGTCCAGCGTCACCTGCACCGTAATCTCGCCTTGCGCCGTGAACTTGATCGCATTGCCGATGAGATTGGTCAGCACCTGGCGCAGCCGCCCGGGGTCACCCAGCAGCATGCCGGGCACATCGTGGCCGACGTCGACGCTGAGATGCAGGCCTTTTTCTGTGGAGCGGAGCGCCAGCAGCTTGACGATGCTGCCCAGCAGGGCCGGCAGATCGAATTCGATGTGTTCGAGTTCGAGCTTGCCGGACTCGATTTTCGAAAAATCTAGGATGTCATTGATGATGGTCAGCAAGGCGGCTGAGGAGGTCTTCACCAGCGTCAGGTATTCGCGTTGTTCGCCATCGAGCCGGGTATCCAGCGCCAGATCGGTCATGCCGATGATGCCATTCATCGGGGTACGGATTTCGTGGCTCATGTTGGCCAGGAAT
>AEPR01000351.1 GCA_000195205.2 Oxalobacteraceae bacterium IMCC9480
TCAAGGGTGCCGTTGGCCGGATCGGTGGTGCTGCACAACGCGCGGTTAAGCGGATTACGGTTGAAAATGATCCGGTGACCGTCGGCTTCGATCAGCTGCAGCGTGTTACCGACGGCGATCAGTTCGACTTCATACGACAAGCGCCAGCCGCGGCCGACCAGGCCATTGGGGACGGCGGGTACGCTAAAAACGCTGTTGTAATGGCGGACGATTTCAAGGCC
>AEPR01000350.1 GCA_000195205.2 Oxalobacteraceae bacterium IMCC9480
GGGCACGATGACCCTGTGCCCACCCTCCAGGAGCATCGTTAGCGCCCATGAGTGCTACGGGGCTGCCAAGGTAGCGCAGTGTGCTGCGCCTGCAGAGCCGGATGGCGGTCCCGACAAGGCATGGCAAAAAACGGCTACCCTGTGACTGCGGCCATGCCGCCATTGGCCCCTGTCAAACCACTTTCTCCGAGGATGTCCTGATGAAAAATAAGTACCTTGCCCATCGTTTGCTGTTTGCCGCCTGCTGCACGCTGGGCCTGTCAACGGCGATTGCGGCCGGTCCTGCCACGGTCACGATCACGCCTCTGGGTAGCCATGACGGCGAAGTCTGCGCCGCCGACCGGGCCCTGATTTTCGAAGATCCGGATGGTACGCGCATCCTGTACGACGCCGGTCGTACGGTGCGCGGCGGCAGCGATCCGCGTCTCGGCAAGATCGACGCGGTCTTGCTGAGCCATGTCCACGGCGACCATCTGGGCGACCGTCACCAGCCGTCCGCCAATGCCGGCACCTGCGCCGCACCGGATTTTTCAGTGAAGAGCACGCCGTCGTCGATCACCGAAGAAATTGTCTTGGCGCAGAAAGCCAAGCTGTTTGTCGGTGGCGAAATGGGCAGCTTTTTTTCGCGTCGCATCAAGGCCGCCGGCGGCACGGCCGATCAGGTCAAGCTGGTGCGTTTCGGCGGACAAAGCCAACTCGGTGGCATCCGCATTGCCAGCGTACCGGCGGCCCACTCGAACGGACTCGATCCGGTCTTCATGGAATCGGGCCATGCCGACGCCCTGGCGGCCAACGGACTGACGGCCTACGTCGGTCCGGCCGGCGGTTACGTGGTGACGTTTTCGAACGGGCTGGTGGTGTACCTGTCGGGTGACACCGGCATCGTCGCCGACCAGGATATGGTGGTGCGGCGCTTCTACAAACCGACGCTGGCGGTCCTCAATATCGGCGGTACGTTTTCGACCGGACCGGTTGAAGCGGCCTACGTGATCAATGATCTGGTCAAGCCGAATGCGGTGATCGCTTCGCATGCGAACGAAGCCACCACGAAAGACGGCAAGCTATTGCCGGGTACCCGCACGATGGAATTCAAGTCCGCTGTCAAGGTACCGACCTATCTGCCGGTCAGCGGCAAGCCGATGTCGTTCACCGCTGACGGCAAGTGCGTGGCAGGTTGCTAATCAGCGCACGGCGCTGAAGCGGGCTTCGGCATCGCGGAAGGTCGCCCGCACCTGCTCGATGTCGTAGGCTTGTTCCTGCAGGGTCTCGTGATCCCACTGGCGGCGCGGTTCGTGCGGTTCGAAGAAGTTGCCGGTGTAGACGTGGATCGCGCAGCTCATCCGGCCCAGCGGATTGAGCACCGAATGAATGATGTCGCGTCCGAGCGTGGCGACCTCGCCGGCACCGAGCGATTTGGCTCCGGCCGCCTCGATCGAACCCGGCGTACGACGCCAGAAAATATTGTCTTCACGGCCTTCGTAGATCCCGATCACGGCCGTCATCTGGTGATTGTGCGGCAGCAGGCTCATGCACGGTGCCCAGACAAAATTGATGATGGTCAATTCCGGCGAGCGGTACAGCGGCGTGATGCCGGCATGCTGCGGTTCGCCCAGTTCGGCCATCAGGGCGGCGCGTTGCGATACCGCTTCGGCGACGACTTCCCGCAAGGCGACCTGGCCGCTGGCTGCGGCCACTTTGCAGTCTTCGATAAATTGGTCTTTGGCGAACATGGTGTCCTTCCTTTCAAGATGAGCAGGATTATTTAATCGGTTGCGGCGTTTGTTCCAGCAACGCCGCCAGTGACTCTTTCCATAACTTTGCCTGAAACGCCGTGCCATGCCCGGCCGTCAATTCGCTGCCGGGAATGAGCAGCATCCGGGCGTTTTTGATGCGCGGCAGGGCGCTCTCCATGATGCCCAGCTCAGGCGGATTGCGCTCGTCATCGGCCGAGTTGATCGCCAGCAGCGAGGCCGTGATGCGTTCCAGTCCGGCCGACGGATCGTAGTCGCCCGAGGACTCCCATTGATACAGCACGTCGTTGGCATCGGCCGGGAAGGGCGCGGCCAGTCGGGCGTCGAGCAGCGCATCGGCTTTGGCACGCGTCGGTGCGGCTTTCTGCAGCGCCTGGCTACCGCCATTGGTGGCCAGCGCAAAAAATACCGAGGCCGATTGCGCACTGCGCGGCTGGGTCGTGTAATTGCCGTTCATCCAGGCCGGGTCCGTGCGGATCGTATCGATGATCAGCCGGCGCAGCATCCAGTTGCGTCCCGCCATCGCGCTCGGCAGCGACGCCATCGGTACCGCGATATCCATCATCGCCGGATACTTCTGCGCATAAATCCAGGTCTCCATGCCGCCCATCGAATAACCCAGCACCATCCGCAGATGTGCCACGCCGAGGTGCTCGGTCACCAGCCGGTGCTGCGCATCGACCATGTCTTCGGTGCTGTAGCGCGGGAAGCCGGCACGCAGGCCATCGGAGGGTTTACTCGATTTGCCGTGGCCGATGGCGTCCGGCAGGATCACGTAATAGCGGCTCGCATCGAGCGGCTGGCCGGGGCCGAACAACTCGCCACCGAACTGCGGTGCGAGCAGGCTGGCACCGGATTGCGTGGTGCCGTGCAGCAGCAGCACCGGGATGCCGGTGGGCGTACCGATGGTCCGATAATGCAGCTTGAGTTCGGGCAGCACCGCGCCGGAACGGAAACGGAAATCACGCAAGGTCCAGTCGCCTTCGGCCGGTGCCGGAAAGCCGGCGGCCAGCAGCGGCAGGGCGGCCAGTGCGAGGACGGTGCCTAGCAGGAGTCGGGCGGGTGTCAGGGAAGATGTCATGCCGGAGGCTTTCAAAACGGAGCGAGGGGCTAGCGTACTGGCTGCGCCTGGCTATGTCTAGAAAGTAATAAGTTGCAGTGCAGCATGTCCCGGCTAGCGACGGGTACAGGGCACAAGCAGTCCGTCTTATGAGGAAAGAATTCGCGGTGTCCCGATGGGCCTGGCGGGGTAATTTTCCCGTCAGGTCCATCGAGACACCATCACGCAAACAAAACAGCCGTGGCTTATTGTTTTTTCATGTACAGCGCAGCTTCCGGTCCGAAACCGGCGGGTTTGTCGAACGAGGCTAGTCCGCCAGCGGCCACTGTTCCTGTCTGGATGACCGAGACGCCGCTGGCCGGGTCAAACCACTTGAGCGAGTAGGTGCCGACCGGGGCATTGCGAACGCCTAACCTGGTGGTGTTGATGTCGCCGTACAGAATGTAAAGACCCGCGCTCTGGTTGGCCAGGATGTACTTGGTACCGTCAGTCCTGGCGTTGAGCAGTGCGGTATCGAACAGCGGCTCCATGCGATTGAACTGCGTTGACTCCATGAACAGTTTCAAGCGGCGCAGGTCGTCCAGCATGGCGTCCGTCGGGTCGCTATCCGGGGCAGGGTTGCCGCTGCATAGCTGGGCTTTGTTACCGCACTCAAACGAGTTGTACATCATGACGTAACCGCCAGACAAGGCGCTGGCCCAGTGGGAGCGGCGCATCGGCTCGCGGCCCGTACCGCTGGCGAGCTCGGCATCAATCAAGTCCATATGCCAAGGGTGGTCTTCGGCCATCACATAGACCCAGTTGCCCCAGCCTTGCTTGCCGGAATTGTCATGCATGGCCTCGGGGCTTTTGGCGTTGGATTGCTGTCCGAAGACGCGAATGTTCGGGTCGTTGGGAAAGACCATGGCCAGACCAAGCATATGGTGTGTCGCGATCGGATGAATCGGGTCAGCCGCCCTGATGGCAGCGGCCAATCCGGTTTGCCGGGCATCGTTGTCTGCGAGCGTGCAGGTTTTCTGACTGGTGTTGGTCCAGCGGTACTCTTCCTGGGTGACCCAGACGACGTGCTTCAGGTCTTTGAAGTACTTGACCATGTCGGTTGCGTATTTTTCATAGTCGGCGTTGTACTTGCATCCGTATGGAACCGCATGGTCGTCGAACAGGTTGAACCAGAGGACGACTCCGGCGTTATCTAGCCTTGCAAGATCCGTGCGCCAACTGGCCAGCTTTGCCGGATCGAAGCCGCTGTAAGGATCGGCGTTGTTGATGAACGGGGTTTCAAAGGCGCCACCATCGCCGCCGAAAGCGCGCGTCCCATGAAAGTACAGACCATTGACCGGTGTGTTGAGTGAGGTCGAACGTAGCAGCTTGCCGATGATGAATGCCTTGCGTGCAGCGTCCTCGTAAAGAAAACCCTCGGGACCGCCCACACCGGCCAGGTAGGCCGGATCCCGCTTGCCATCGCCATCGCTGTCGCGGTCATAGACGAAGTGATGCACGCTGTCGGGGTCGATGATCAACTTGCCTGTGTAATTTGGTGTTGGTGTTGGTGTTGGTGTTG
>AEPR01000349.1 GCA_000195205.2 Oxalobacteraceae bacterium IMCC9480
TCGGGATAATCGCGTTCATCGCTGGATGCGATCGAGTACATGAGGTGGAATCGCGCTCGGGCGGAAGCTTGCACAATTGACGCAGCCTACCTTGATACGGCCAACTGCCAGCAGGGTCGAGCCGCTTGGCGTGATTTTCCATGCTTCCTGCAAGAACTCTACGGAAGCGCGTCCAAGGCGTTGGACTACGACGGTGAGTTTCAGTTCATCATCTAATTTTGCCGGGGCCTGGTAGTCGACGCTGGTACTTTTCACGACGAACATGACGCCTTCCTCCTCGGAAAGCATTTGTTGCCCGATGCCTGCAGCGCGTAGCCATTCGGTGCGGGCACGTTCAAAAAACTTCAGGTAATTGGCGTAGAACACGATGCCACCGGCGTCCGTGTCCTCGTAGTACACCCGTATCGTCCAGCTATACGGTGCCGGTGCACCATTGTCCGGTGTCGACTCGGAGGGCATGTGCATCGGCAACACTCCTTATTGCGTGCGCTTGATGGTGAACGGCGAGAAGCCTTGGCAAGTTGGCATCATCTCGACGTAATTGATGTTGACGTGTGCTGGCAGGGTGGCAATCCAGAATGCTGTTTCGGCGATATCTTTTGCATTGAGCGGGACGGTGCCTTCATACACTTTTGCCGCCGCCTCGTCATTGCCCTTCATGCGGACATTCGAGAATTCGGTACCGCCGGACAGGCCTGGTGCAATATTCGACGCACGCACGCCGGTACCAACCAGATCGGCCCGCAAATTTGTCGTGAACTGATCGACGAAAGCCTTGGTGGCACCGTAAACATTGCCACCCGGATATGGGTACGCGCCAGCCGTTGATCCAATATTGATGATGGTGCCGCTACCGCGCTTGACCATGTCGGGCAACATCAAGCGGGTCATGGTGACCAGGCCCTTGCAGTTCGTCTCGATCATGGTTTCCCAATCGTCGAGCGATGCTTGCTGGGCGGGTTCCACGCCAAGTGCCAGTCCGGCATTGTTGATGAGAACATCGATGTCACGCCATTCTTGCGGCAGCCCCGCCAGGGCGACCGTGATTGTTTGCTTGTCGGTCACGTCCATCTCTACGGCAAGTACGCTGGCACCGAGTTCATTCTTGAGTTCGTCAAGGCGGTCACGACGGCGGCCGGTGGCGATGACGCGGTGGCCGTGGGCCACGAATTTGCGCGCCATTTCAGCGCCAAAACCTGATGTAGCACCCGTAATTAATACGATCATGGAGTTTCCTTTTAGTCGTGCTATTGAAGAAAGATCAAAATTGTAGCCGAATCCTTTGCACGCTTCGGACCCGATTCTGAGGTGCCTTGCTGAAACCGGCAGGTTCACTTACAATTTCGTACCATTTCTACTCACGTGACTGGCGAAAAGTCGGCTTCCACCAAGGAGGCGGGCGATAAGGTGGATACCACCGGGGAACGTGAGTTTTTCATCAGCCGTTCGCCTGGGCAGCCCAAAAATGGAACGCACGACTGAGGCTGCCCGTCACTTTCTATTGGCCCTCAGTTGACTCATGCAATTGCAAATTGCACGTTCATCAATTGGAATATGTCATGTTCGATAAAAATCAAACCATTGCCAAAACCGACCCGGAACTGTGGGCTGCCATGCAGCTGGAAACCGCGCGTCAGCAAGATCACATCGAGTTGATCGCGTCGGAAAATTACACGTCGCCTGCAGTGATGGAGGCGCAAGGATCGCAGCTAACTAATAAATACGCAGAGGGCTATCCCGGCAAGCGCTATTACGGCGGTTGCGAATTCGTCGACATGGCAGAAACATTGGCGATTAACCGGCTCAAGGCGTTGTATGGTGCCGAAGCCGCCAATGTGCAGCCGAACTCTGGGTCGCAAGCCAATCAGGCAGTCTTCTTTGCGGTATTGAAGCCAGGCGACACCATCATGGGAATGTCGTTGGCAGAAGGCGGTCACTTGACGCACGGTATGCCATTGAACATGTCCGGGAAATGGTTCAACGTTGTTTCATATGGTCTCAATGCAGCCGAAGAAATTGACTACGACGCCATGGAAGCGCTGGCACGCGAACATAAGCCAAGACTGATTATTGCCGGCGCATCTGCCTATTCGTTGCGGATCGACTTTGAGCGGTTTGCAAAAATAGCCAAAGAAGTCGGCGCTTACTTTCTGGTGGACATGGCGCATTACTCCGGACTGATTGCTGCCGGCGTTTATCCGAACCCTGTTCTGCATGCGGATTTTGTGACATCAACGACGCACAAGTCATTGCGCGGACCGCGTGGCGGGATCATTTTGATGAAAGCCGAATTCGAAAAAATGATCAACTCGGCGATCTTTCCTGGTATTCAGGGCGGTCCCCTGATGCATGTGATCGCCGGAAAAGCGGTCGCTTTCAAGGAAGCCTTGGAGCCGGAATTTAAAACGTATCAGCAGCAAGTGATCAAAAATGCCGACGCATTGGCAAAGACACTGATCGAACGTGGCTTGCGCATCGTCTCCGGACGCACTGAATCGCACGTCATGCTGGTGGATTTGCGGTCAAAGAAAATTACCGGCAAAGAAGCAGAGGCGATCCTTGGCTCCGCACACATGACGTGCAACAAGAATGCGATTCCAAATGATCCGGAAAAGCCATTCGTGACTTCCGGGATTCGCCTCGGTAGTCCTGCAATGACAACGCGTGGTTTTACGGAGATCGAGGCGATCAAAGTAGGGCACCTTATTGCCGATGTGCTGGATAATCCGCACGACGCGCCGACCATAGAACGGGTTAAGGTCGCAGTGCAGCAGTTGACCAGCGCATTCCCTGTCTACGGTTGAAGTAACGCAAGGATGCCAGGAGCTGTCCTGGCATCCAAGGATAGTAAAGCCCGCCTCATGTTTTTGTAGTTTTCAACGGATGGTAAGTGCCGAATGAAATGCCCATTCTGTCAACATGACGACACGCAGGTGCTTGACACGCGCGTGTCGGAGTTAGGTGATGCAATTCGCCGTCGTCGCCGTTGTGTCAAGTGCGAAAAGCGCTTCATCACCTTTGAGCGTATTGAGCTGGTTATGCCGGCGATTGTCAAAAAAAGCGGAAGTCGTACAGAGTTCGATTCAACCAAGTTGCGTAGCAGCTTGATGTTGGCACTACGAAAGCGGCCGGTGTCGGCTGTAGCGGTTGACGCTGCGGTGCATTGCATTGAAGAAAAAATTCGAACCAGTGGAGAGCGGGAAATTGCATCCGGTCACATTGGCGAATTGGTGATGCATGAGCTGAAAAGCCTCGATAAAATTGCGTACATACGATTTGCATCAGTTTATAAAAGCTTCGAAGACGTGGCTGAGTTTCAAGCAGCGATTGCAGAGGTTGCGCATGAGCGCAAGGTAGATCCAAAGTCGTGAATATTATTTATATCAATGTCTTGCCAGCGTCGACGAGAACTTGATATAGTTTGGCTCCCGTCGAAAGGCGGAAAATTGCAGTAGATCAGAATGTGTATGCGG
>AEPR01000348.1 GCA_000195205.2 Oxalobacteraceae bacterium IMCC9480
CCACAGCCGCCCGCCCCGTTAGCCACTGGCCCCGTACCACATTTTGGTACATCAGTTACGCCGCAACCCATGTCGATCTCCTTTAACAATAGATGGAATTTACCCGCCTGCTTTCATAAGTAGACACTTGCGCTCGATGATTCCATGCGGGATGGAATAAAACTCCATAGGCGATCAAAAAGCGAAGTTATCGAAACCCGTACTCCCGCTCTATCCGACGCCCGGGCTTGCAGCGATAGCGCCAATTCGCGCCGCACCGCGATGAATATCAAGCTGCTGTAAGGTAGCGGAAAGAAAACAGTCGCATGATGCCGGGTTACAAGCACCAAGTAACCGGAACATTCATCCCGTACCATCACCGCCGTACTCGCGCGAAGACGATCACGGCCCCCATCAGGAGACAGCATGTCCGCCCAAGACGTATATCGCAGCAAACTCACCACCGCCGAAGCCGCCATCCGACTGGTTCGCAATGGCGATTCGATCATTGTGCCAACGGGCGTTGGCGAACCGCCGACCCTCTTGACTGCGTTGTCAGAACATCGGCGCGACTTCCAGGGCGTGAAGGTGCTGCAGATTCTGGCCGTACGCAAATACGGCTACTTCGATCCAGAGACCGCCAGCAACGTGCGGCACTCGGCGCTGTTCTTCGGTCCTGCTTCACGGGCGGCCGGACAGGCTGGCTGGGCGGATTTTTTACCGAATTATTTTTCCGAAATTCCGGGCATGATCCGGCAGGGCCTGATCGCCGCTGACGTGGTGTTTTCGATCGCGTCACCGATGGACGAGCATGGCTATTTTTCGCTCAGCCTGGGGACCGATTACACGATGGCGGCGCTGGGCAAGGCGCACGCGATCGTGCTGGAAGTCAATCCGAACGTGCCGTTCACCAATGGCAATTGCCACATCCATATTTCGCAAGTCACCGCATTGGTCGAGAGCGACGAAGCCCTCACCGAAGTCGGCATGCCGGTCATCGGCCCGGTCCAGCAAGCCATCGGCAGCTATGTCGCCGACCTGATCGACGATGGTTCGACGCTGCAGATCGGCTATGGCGGGATTCCCGATGCGGTGGTGCTGCAACTGAGCGCCAAGAAGAACCTCGGCATCCATTCCGAAATGATCGGCGACGGCATCCTGTCGCTGGTCGAGAGTGGTGCCGTCGATTGCAGTCAGAAGACCTACATGAAGGGCAAGATCGTCGGTACTTTCGTGCTTGGTTCACGCAAGCTCTACAAGTTCATCGACCGTAATCCGATGGTCGAGATGCATCCGTCCGACTTCACCAACGATCCGTACTTGGCCGGCCAGAACAACAAACTCGCCGCCATCAACGCGACCTTGCAAGTTGATTTACTGGGCCAGTGCGGCTCCGAAAGTCTTGCATCAATGCCCTACTCCGGCACCGGCGGCCAAAGCGATTTCGTCCGTGCAGCAAACCGTTCCGAAGGCGGCAAGGCCTTCATCGTCGTACCGGCCACGGCCAAGGGCGACACGATTTCACGCATCGCGCCGGTACTGTGTCCGGGCACCCATGTCAGCACCAGCAAGAACGACGTGAATTACGTGGTGACCGAATTCGGCGTGGCGCAACTGCGCGGCAAATCAGCCAGCCAGCGTGCCCGCGAAATGATCTCGATCGCGCATCCGGAT
>AEPR01000347.1 GCA_000195205.2 Oxalobacteraceae bacterium IMCC9480
GGGAATGCGATTGCGGCGGCGCGGGTGGGGTAACTAGCTCCACTATTTCCTGAGGGAATGGTGGGCTTGTCAAAAATGGAACCGTTATTTTCTGACCTCCACTGAGTCATGTGGCTGTTGCAGTGCCGTGGGGTGCTGGCGGTGACTTGTTGGAGATGACATGGCTGGCCCTTTTAGTTCGCGATTTTCTCTTCCCAATCGAATATTTTCCCGCAAAGATCCCGCTACTTCCGACACGACTGGGCGTAACGCTGCACTGTCCGATAGCTCGCCCCCGCCACAGAATCGTGGATATTCATCGCCCCTCCGTCAATCATCTCAAGCTCTTGGTCACTGGCTTAAATCCAAGCTGCCGAAAAAATTAACAACTCGAAAAGCGGAAGTTTTGGCTGAATTAAAAATAGCCAAGCTTGACCCGAACACTGATCAAATTAACCGTTTGATTAAAGAATTTGACGGTAACAAAAAATTGAATATTAAAGAGATACTTAACAGTTCCGGATTTGAGTTAGGTGACTATGAAATTTTTAAAGCCCTCCCTGATCTTCCTCTGAAATTTTCCAGGTTAATTAATAACGAAAAAGAAGGTAAAGTAAAGAGAAAGCCGCAGTACTTAATAGATTCGAACAGATGGAGTGCCTCTTTACCGTCATCAGAGTATTTGCAGAAAGGTATTGCAAGTTCTCTCAAGTCGGAGCATTTGGGTAGGTTAAGGAGAGAGCCAAGGCAAGAAGATAAGCCAGAAATAGAAAATAAAATATTAGAGATAATAAAAAATTCAACAGAAGAAAATAAGCTAAAAATAAAAAATATCGCACCAGAGATAATAGGAAAAACAAATATTATAAAGAAAGAAAATTGCTCGAATTTTATCGATTCATGGGTCGACGATGATTTATCTGTGAATTTTCCAGACGATAAAGTTAACGGCTTTAAGGACGGTTGTATCGCTGAGTTGGAAATAAATAAGAGTGTCGGTTTTAATGAAAATATTCTAAAGCAAAAATTTTTAGAATTTAAAAGAGAAATACAGAATAATGTTAGCAGAGAGCATTTTGATCCAGCGCTAAATAGGTATGAATCAGGAAATTTTGATACGCATGCGAATATTTTCTCTGACGTAGCCGTAAAAGATAATGTGCCTATCGAAGCTTCACAAAAAATGGGTCAAATGGAATTCGCCATCAAGGGTAATCCTGTATCTGAATCGCCTACAAAATCATTTGATGCCGCTGCTCAAATGTCGACTTCCCAGTCAAATATAAATAACAAAGAAATATCACCTGCACCCCTGCTGGATGCAGACGCTAGCAATGGGTACCGCCATGATTTACCTCTCCCGATTAGCAATAAAAGTTTAAAGCTAGAGATCGAAGAAAAAAATGCAGTCATTCCGGAGATTGTCAAGAATCTTTGTGATTGCCTGAAGGATCGTTTGCCTCTCAACGACAAAGGCGTAAGACAACTAATTCTCGAACTGAATTCATTGGAGCCGCCTGCGAGAGCAGACCATGTTTTTTTCGACAAAATTCAAACCCTGTTTCAACAGGAAAAATACAGAGATGTTGAAGCTGTTGCTGGGAAGTTGGCGGGTAATGCAGAAATTGGAGAGGGCCACCGATCCACCGATGTTCGCCAGCAGGAAATGAAAAAGAGAATTAGTGATTACGGTAAACTGTTAAATACGTTTTCATCAATGGATGCTGCGCGTAGAAATATGGAGCTTTCAGCGGTTATTTTGTGTAATGCCGGTGAAATGAAAATAAAGCAGTTGAATGATGGTGAATTTTCTGCTGAGGGTAAAGATAAAAAATTTCTGGAGATTGAAATCCTGCTTGATGCGATAGAAAAAATTCCGTTTATGAGTAATGCTGGCGAAAAATTAAATACAATTCGGCGGGACAAAAAAAGCGTATCTTCTCCTTTGTTATCGGAGCTTAAAGATAGTGATGATGGACATGCACTTCCTCTTCCACCGGTTTTTGATTATCAGCCGGTAGGTAATGCGGTGTCGATTGCAGAAGTCAACAAATACAGCAGTGATGCAATTGCAAGAAGAAAAGAATTTGATAATCACATAAACCAGTTTTTCAAAATTAAAGAAGATGCTGAGTCGACTTTAGAAAAAATAAAAAATATAAAAGACACGTATAAAAATGACTTATCAACTGTGGTCAAGCGGGAACTAGAAAAAATTTCTGGTATTAACACGTGGATAGTGGAAAGAGCGACAGCAGAACCGGGTACAAAAAATGAATTCATTGGATTGAGGGAACGATTTGTGGAAAACACAGGTTGGGATGATGATGTTTCTTCAATGAATGAACAGCAACTTGAAAATCGAAAATCGCACTTTAAAATAATTTGTAAAGATGCTGAGAATTTATTAACCAGTGTCAGACTCCAGAAAGAGAAATCAGACCAGGCTTGGAATAAGAGCGCCATTGTCCTTGAAAGCTTGTTGTTAGAAAAAGCATTTTCAGATGCAGAAAAAATAATGAAGGAAGTAGAATTAAAATTGACTTATGGTCAGCAGCGATCACAATATGGAATCAATTTGAAATTGAAAATTGATGATGTGAGAGATGGAATGAAACAGATAAATAAAAATCTGAAAGAAGCATCTATTAACCCTGTTGCAGGTAGCGAAACCAGATCTCGCCTGAAAGTACAACTGAAAAATTTTTTGAGAAATAAAAACACAAATTCTGGAAAAGTAGGTGAATTAAATAGGGATGCTATTTTGAATTCGAAAGAATTTCTTGCTTTGATGAAAAAAAGTACGAAAGTAGTGACAGAGTTAAAAGCGGAAATTGAACGTGCAGTGGCACCGGAGATGAGACGCGATAGTTCCTCGCAATAAAAGCCGTAACCGGATGCACGGCGAAATTCTTGAACGGAAACCTGTAACCCGGATGGTGGGTCGTCACAGCACGGGCGACGATCTCCGGATAAATGCAGATTGACAGCGCTAAGCAAGGCGTCAACCAGCATATCGCCGGCTTTCAAGCTGTCGCAGATACAAGTAAATTGCGCACAACTTGATTGTGAACCAGCCTGCATTGGCGAAGTGGGAAGATGACCGTACCGGACGGCTGTTGCCTTCGCGGGAGGTCGCATTGGCACTGTGCGGCGTCGTCGGGACCAGATCGCCGGGCAACTGATCCGCCTATCCGGTTTTTCCGGGAAAATATGTCCGCACTCCGGAACCGATCCTGCCAAGCCACCACTCAAATCCATATCCCACTCTTAAAGTTGCAACCTGGAATCTTTTCTGACCAGTTGCCATTAACGACCATGCCTAAATATTTTGACGCCACAATAAAGCGCCCACAGGCCCCGCAACCAACCCAAGCAACGGCGCTGCGACCCGCGGTGGTGGTGACCGGTTCATCACCCGAAGCGCCCGCTGCCGCGACACACAGCGGTCCTGCCATCATCAGCAGGAAAGACGCCGGCGCAAACCGTACCGAGCAGGCGCTGCGGCAAAGCAGTCCGAACTTCAAAAAATTTCAGCAAGCAACACAAACCCGTCCCATGGAAGCCACTTTGAGCCAAGTCGCCACCGAAGCCAGCATTGCGCTGTGCACGGCGATGGCCGATACCAGCCATTTACTGGCGCAAATTCACGCTCTCGGCGCGCCTGCCAGCGAAGACAAGCCGGTGCTGGCGCAGCGTCGCGCCGACTTGTCGAACCAACTCCTCAAGAGCGTCGACTTCGAATTCGACTGCATGGATGCTTTGGCCGGCGCGCTGACCGGCTTGCAGCAGGTCGATGCAGCCAAGTTGACGGCCGCACGCGATGTCATCGGCCAGGCCGGTGGCCAGGAAGCCAAACTGGTGCCGCTGCTGGCACGGCGCGAGCAGCAGTCGGCGGTCTTCCAGGCCGCCCGCAGCGAGGATGCCAGCGTCGCCTGGCAAATTATCGACCGCCGTACCAGCCAGATTGTTGAGCAATTGCTGCAGGCAGGGATACTCAAGCCGGATTGATTACCTGGTTGATTGGTTGATAGATTGCCTGCGGCGCGACTGCTGTCGCGGTGCTGACAATCCCGGCAGCCTTCGGGCCGGCTTCCATTCACGTTGATTGATTTGCGGCATGTTTCTTTTTTATTCAACGCAACTGTTTCATCTTCTGTAGTCAGTTCCCATTTCCTGCGCGGGTTAATAGCATTCACTTGGTGATGTCGTCTGGTCGCGCGCGATGTTTGGATATGGACGTGCTGTCTGATGAGGGACTCTTGTTCGCTTTTTGCCAGGTGTTGCACCCGCAATGTGTCGGTGATGAATGTGCTGGCCTGTCGGTGGGACTTTAGTTTCGACGGTTTTCTTGTCGTCCGTCGCCTATTGCTTGGCCACATAACCATCCATCAATAAATGGTCCGCATCGATGGAACCGGTTTCGAGAGACCGCCACATAAGTTCATCTCCGGATCGATGCTTTTTGGCATTGACGGCAATTTATTGAGGTTTATATGGGTACGAATTCACCTACTACATCAAAGAGCAAATCTTTGAGTCTCGCCAAAACAATTAAAAATTGGTGGAAAGGAAGTTCCGATGGCGCCAATGAAGAAGCCGGCCCAGCCAGTCCGCCAAATCGAGGCATGTCGACACCACCCGGTTCGCCGCCAAAACAGCCGGGTGAAGCTGCCACAAGTGGTAGGTTAAGGAATCGAGTTAGTTTTTCAGCTGCATCTAATAATCCGCCTACACCAGATATCAAGACCAAAGAATATTCTGATTTAATTCATCAATATGAGAATGATTTTTTGGTGGCCGCGGATAAGTTGGCACCTAAAACTAAAATTGGTAACAAGAATCAACAGCATTTACTAATGATGACAAATGATATTAATTTAATTAATGCATTTATCGAATATAAAAGCAATAGCGAAAATCAAAAAGATTCTAATTATAAAAAGTTTAACTATCAAAGTTTGCAAGACGTTTTGGCTGCTCCTTCAATTGAACCACTGAAGAAAGAGGGTAATTATTCGTGGGATATTGCAAAGATACTGAATTTGTTTAATTGGGACCCAACTCGGAGAAATAGAACAAATTATTATGATGAGATGAAAGCGATGGTAAAAAACGAAAAAAATAATACTGTTAGTGACGTTCTCGAGAAAATAGCAAGAATCAAAGACGCCGTTGTTATGGATGCCACTAGTGGCGAACCGGCTGCTGGAACTTCCTCTGTTAATGTAGGGAATCTGGCTTTGGGTAGAAATAATCCGGCTCATGCCGCGCCCCCTGTTGTTCTTGTAGGATCTTTGCAGTCAAGCGCTGATCCTCAGCCGAGTTCTTTGTCCGGAGGCTTTCCACATTCAGAAATAAGGCGTTCTCCCTTTGATCATCCAAACGACGCTTCCAGCAGCCAGATCAGACATGATGCGCCTTTTAAAGGCGGCTCTAATCCAGGAAATATTCCTGATTCCGATTCGAACTTAGGCCGTAGCGCTAGCCTTGAATCTGCTTTATTCACTGAACATAGTGGTGGCTCATTACCCGACATGGACAAAACTGTAGCGCATTGGAATCTTGGTGAATCCTCTAGGAGCGCGCCTGCCGGAGATGCATCGATTAGTCGGGGCAGCAACAGGGGTGGCCTGGGTCGTGAGCCGTCAAGTGACAATGTCGCTTCCGCTCCGCGTTCCTTTGCCGCTGAGCTTGCCGATTCCGCTGCCCGTTTCGATGCCGCACAGCAAAAATGGACCGCTGCCGCTGCCGCCACTGCTGCTGCTGCTGACGATCAGCTTGTCGCTGACGCTCCGCGTGCCGCGCACGCTCCGGTAGTCGTTGACACTACCGCGCACGTTCCGGTTGTCGTTGATG
>AEPR01000346.1 GCA_000195205.2 Oxalobacteraceae bacterium IMCC9480
TGGCGTAGGTCGTCCACGCGCGGTTAAAATCTGCGAAGCTACGGGCGTTTTGTCGACTAAGAAGATTAAGGATCTTGACGACAGCGAGTTGGAAAAGCTGCGCGACGAGATTGCTAAGTTTGTGGTCGAAGGCGATCTCCGCCGCGAAGTTTCAATGAACATCAAACGATTGATGGACTTGGGATGCTATCGCGGTTTGCGTCATCGTAAAGGCTTGCCTTGTCGTGGTCAGCGTACCCGTACAAATGCTCGCACCCGCAAGGGACCAAGGAAGGCAGCACAGTCGCTGAAAAAATAATTAGACACCTGTCTGATTTGATGGAACCTAGGAAATAATCATGGCAAAAGCCCCAAACAACGCGGCTTCAGCGCGCGTTCGTAAAAAAGTTAAAAAGAATGTTGCTGAGGGCATTGCGCACATTCATGCGTCCTTCAACAACACAATTATTACGATCACCGATCGCCAAGGTAACGCGTTGTCTTGGGCAACTTCTGGTGGTGCCGGCTTTAAGGGTTCGCGCAAATCGACACCTTTCGCCGCGCAGGTAGCGGCAGAGGCTGCTGGTAAAATCGCAGTCGAATGCGGTGTTAAGAATCTTGAGGTACGTATCAAAGGTCCAGGACCAGGTCGCGAATCTGCGGTCCGCGCATTGAACAATTTGGGTATTAAGATTACTCAGATTCAAGATGTAACACCGGTTCCTCACAACGGTTGTCGTCCGCCGAAGCGCCGCCGTATTTAATTTTCTGCAGCGTATGTTTGTTATGCCCGTTTATGGACGGGTATTTTTTATAAGCCCACCGTTTGGTAGATTGCATATCAAACTAGCGGATTGTTCACTGATGTAGTCAGTTGTTCGTCCGTCATATTTCAAAGGATTTTACGTGGCACGTTATATTGGCCCTAAGGCAAAGCTTTCCCGTCGTGAAGGAACGGACCTCTTTCTGAAGAGTGCTCGTCGTTCACTTGATTCAAAATGCAAGTTGGATTCAAAACCTGGTCAACACGGTCGTACCTCTGGTGCGCGTACCTCAGACTACGGTAACCAGTTGCGTGAGAAGCAAAAAGTAAAGCGTATGTACGGAGTAATGGAACGTCAATTCCGTCGCTACTTCGCAGAAGCCGATCGTCGTAAAGGTAATACGGGCGAGACGTTGCTGAAGTTGCTGGAGGGACGTCTCGATAACGTTATCTATCGGATGGGTTTCGGTTCGACCCGTGCCGAAGCGCGCCAACTCGTATCACACAAGGCTTTTACTGTTAATGGCATCGTGGTTAATATCGCCTCCTACCAAGTAAAAGCTGGTGATGTAATTGTCGTTCGTGAAAAAGCGAAGAAACAGGTTCGTATTGTCGAAGCGTTGTCGCTTGCAGAACAGATCGGTATGCCATCATGGGTTGCTGTTGATGCGAAAAAAATGGAAGGGACGTTCAAGTCCGTTCCTGATCGCAGCGAAATCGCTCATGACGTCAATGAGTCGCTGATCGTCGAACTTTACTCCCGATAATAGTTTGGGTTGTTAGCCCGCCAGGCTTCTGGCGGGCTTTTGGTCGTGTTATCAGCCTTATCGGTGCAACGAGCCGAGGGTATTGAAAAGGACATTACATGCAAAACAGTTTGTTGAAGCCTCGTATTATCGAAGTTGAGACTTTGGGTGCTGGTCACGCCAAGGTGGTGATGGAGCCTTTTGAGCGTGGTTATGGCCATACATTAGGTAACGCTCTGCGCAGGGTGCTGCTGTCTTCGATGGTGGGGTACGCTCCGACCGAAGTGACAATCGCGGGTGTTGTTCATGAATATTCGTCGCTTGATGGTGTGCAGGAAGACGTTGTTGATATGTTGTTGAATTTAAAGGGCGTCGTCTTTAAATTACATAATCGTGATGAAGTTACTTTGACGCTGAAAAAGGATGGCGAAGGTGCAGTATTGGCTTCGGATATCGACCTGCCTCACGATGTCGAGTTGATCAACCCTGACCATGTTATTGCCCATTTGACAGCTGGCGGTAAGTTGGACATGCAGATCAAGGTCGAAAAGGGTCGTGGCTACGTACCTGGTAACGTGCGACGGTTAGCTGAGGACGCGAATAAAACAATTGGGCGCATCATTCTTGATGCGTCTTTTTCACCAGTACGTCGTGTGTCTTATTCAGTTGAATCTGCTCGTGTTGAGCAGCGGACTGACCTTGATAAGCTGGTAATTAATATTGAAACCAATGGGGTGATTTCGCCTGAGGAAGCCATTCGTCAATCCGCTCGTGTTCTGGTTGATCAATTGAATGTGTTTGCGGCACTTGAAGGTACAGAGGCCGCAGCAGAGGCTCCGTCTCGTGCGCCGTCAGTGGATCCGATTCTCCTGCGTCCTGTAGATGATCTTGAACTCACGGTGCGATCGGCTAACTGTCTGAAAGCCGAAAATATTTATTACATCGGTGATCTTATACAGCGCAGCGAAAATGAGCTGTTGAAGACGCCGAATCTCGGTCGCAAGTCACTGAACGAAATAAAGGAAGTTTTGGCTTCTCGTGGCCTAACTTTAGGCATGAAGCTTGAAAATTGGCCACCAGCAGGGTTGGAAAAATAAATCTGTTTTAGTTTGGTACGAGGTTCATAATACGGCCTCGTAGTTTTTACACGGATACCGGCCCGCGATGAAGTAGATTCTTTATCGATCGAAGAGCTGGATTTAAATTGTTTAACTTTAAGGATTTATCATGCGTCATCGTCACGGTCTTCGTAAATTAAATCGTACTTCTTCTCATCGTTTAGCAATGTTGCGCAATATGACGGTTTCGCTGTTGCGTCATGAGGCCATTAAAACGACTTTGCCAAAAGCCAAAGAATTACGTCGGGTCATTGAGCCGATTCTTACGCTCGGTAAGACAGATACGTTAGCAAACAAGCGTTTGGCATTCAATCGTCTGCGTGACCGCGAAATGGTAGTTAAGCTGTTCGCCGAGTTAGGTCCGCGGTACGCAAATCGTAATGGTGGTTACCTTCGTATTCTCAAGATGGG